>JAQURM010000010.1 GCA_028715605.1 Desulfovibrionales bacterium | reverse complement strand
CGTTCTTGTCGGATTGGGCCTGCAAGATGGCAAATATGAGCTCCTGCCTGCGCATATTGGCCACGCCCTCGATATTGAATTGCTTGGCCATGTGGGCAAGTTCACCGACTTTTTTCTCTTTAAGGTCAATCAAATTCATAAACTACTCCTTAATCTTTACTATCGTATCATCAAAAAATTAACCACAGAGGACACAGAGAATAAAATAATATCAATAAATTAAGATAAAAAACTGTTCAACCCTTTCCGTGGTCTCTGATTATGCTTATCTTTGCCCCGAAAATGCCTCAGAAACTGCTTTAGAGAGCATAGAGAGTCGGGATTTTTTCTTTTGATTTTAAAAAAATGTTTGATTTTCTCGGTGCACTCTGTGGTTGTTTTTTATAAAACTTTTGACATTACCCTTACCATCCCTTGGGGTTAGGTGCACGCATTCAGGGTAAAAATACAAAAAAAGCTAAGCCTCGATATTATATCGACCGGCCAAATGGATACCTTTAAAAAACACTAGGGTTTTCTGATGAATATTTAGAAATTCAAATGGTAGTAGTATATCTTTGGATTTTTTGCCCGTTTCCAGGAAGGAATAACGTTTGTAGTAACAGTAATGAATAAAAAAATAAAAGTCAAGATTTTTTCTTCTCTTGTCAAGCCAATTTAGAAATGTCCTATTTTTACCAAAATAGAAATGTCCGGTTTTCATGTCGGAGACCCGCCGGTTAAAGTCTATCATCGAAGCGCCCGATGTTATAAATGTAAATCGAGATACGCAGCTAAAATTCGCCGAAGGAAGAAGGGACGCTTAGCCGTGGAACAAACTCAAGACTCGCCTAGGGAATTATCGGCATCGATCGACGCCGGGCGGCATGACAAGGTCAAACGCATTATGGATACTGTTAACCGTGGGGATTTCCCCGCGGTCATGGAACACGTATCCAAGCTTATAGCTGCGGCCCAGAGTTCCAATTCCTCGGCTAAAGACCTTTCAAAGATAATACTTAAAGACCTGGGGCTGACAAACAAGGTATTAAAAGTTGCTAATTCCGCTTATTATGGCCTGCGTTCCCGGGGAATCAGGAAGATATCTACGGTGACCGGCGCCGTCATCCTCCTCGGGTTTGAGGCCGTTCGGGATATCACCGCCACCATTACCCTCTTCGACTATTTTTCCAAGAAGGCTACGGATATACGAGAATTGAAACGAATGGTGGCCTTATCCTTCACCGGAGCCACCTTTGCCAGGGAACTTTCCCGGGCTATAAACTATTCATGGGAAGAAGAAGCCTATTTATGCGGGCTATTTCATGATTTTGGCCATATGATTGCTGCCTTCATGCTTCCCGATGAATACCGTAAGATCAAGAAAGAAGTGGAAAATGGTTCCACTGAAAATAAGGCGGCAAAGGCTATCCTGGGTATGAGTCTCAGGGAGCTGGGAATTTCTGTGGCAAAGATGTGGGGTTTCTCAGAAAAAATATGCGAGAGCATGGAGGGCATGCCCTTAGCAACAGATGGACCACCGACCGAATCAGACACATTACGTGCCTTAGCCTTCATGGGACATCTCATCTCAGAGGCGGTCTATTCCGGTAAAAACTTTGAAGAAGAAATAGGCCGTATTGTATCTGTCTATGGTAAGGTGTTGCCGATTAATGAAGACTTGATCGCCGACGTCAAAGAAGAGGCTGAGCGGCGCGCCATGGAACTTATGGCCCCACTTGGACTGGACATGTCAGTTTTAAAACCAAGGGGGGAAGGGTATCAGCCGGAAACCGCACAGCCCTCAGATATTCAAGATGAAATAGACGATCTGGAAAGACGCAACGAATGTATCCTGAATGCATCCCTTGAGATTACCCAGTCTATAGTGAAGGAATGTGATCTGGATTCCATCTACATGATTATTATGGAAAGCATGCAGCACGGCCTGGCATTCGATCATGTGCTCCTGGCTTTAGTGAACCCTGCCCGGACCATCATTAAAGCCCGGTATGGAATTGGCGAAGAAGCTGAAAACATCATCAGCAAGCTCGTGCTGCCGCTTCGAGAGTCTTCAGGGATTGTAGCCTCTTCAGTTGCCTGGGGTAAGGATATGATAGTTAAGCTTGAAGATCCCAACCTCTCAGAAGGAGACAAGATAATACTCTCGGATATCAAGGCCTTGTCCATGGCCGCTTTACCCATAATGGTTGATAATCAGGCCATCGGCAACTTTATTATATCTAAAAAAAGCAGCCGTATAGACACTGATAGTCTAAGACAGGCCGGTAAATTACGCGACTACGCCTCCCTGGCTATCGAAGCCACCCGAAACAGGATGCCGAAAAAATAGCCCCCTCCTCTTGTATCGTATCTCCCAAACCTTGAACTTTATGCGAAACCACCCAAATCCACCGTCTAATTTGGCTATCAAGATTAAAATCAGCAGGTTATGGAGTATCCCTGAACACCAGCAAGATATTAGATGCAAGGCGCCGAGGAGCAACGACTGAGGCGTATGAAGCAATACGCCGCAAGGAGGAGCGATCGAAGGCAACGCCGCAGATGATGCCTTGATGGTGGATCAGGGATCATCAAAGTAATTGACTCCTCTTTAATCTTGTTATAGCCTTAGCCTCAGTCAGCCCTTGTAAATAGCCTATAAGCGTGCGGCTCTACACACGGAGGCAACCATGAAAAGCTATCGCAAAGAACTCTGGTTTGAAGCGCCAACACGCCGGGCCTTTATTAACATCACGCAGGAGGTTAATGCCTGCGTCAGAGAAAGCGGCATTAAAGAGGGTCTATGCCTGGTAAATGCCATGCATATCACGGCCTCAGTATTTATTAACGATGATGAAAGCGGCCTGCATCAGGATTATGAAAGATGGCTGGAAAAACTAGCTCCATACGAACCCATTAGTCAATATATGCATAACCGCACAGGGGAAGACAACGGGGATGCACATCTGAAACGCCAAGTTATGGGCCGCGAAGTAGTGGTAGCTATAACTGAGGGCCATCTGGACTTCGGCACATGGGAAAGGATATTTTATGGAGAATTCGACGGCAGACGAAAAAAAAGAGTTCTCGTAAAAATTATCGGTGAACATGCATAGCGAGCGCATTCCCCGCTGCTTGCCATCCAGGTCCGACCCTGGCGGGCGGCGGGGTTAGCGAGCGAATACTATGCTTTTTACATTACATACGGAGATTCCCCGTCCGCCGTAGGCGGGCTGCGGGGAGCTTCAATAAGTTATGCGAGGTGCGTAAATGGAGTTAACGGATATTTTATCAGTGCAAGGTTGGAAAAAATTGGCTGAGGAAATTAATAAAAGATTCGGGATGAACGGCAGTGTAAACGACAAACAGGGTCTGCTTGTTGCTGCCAGTCCTGCCCCGGCAAACAAAATCTGCCCAAGCATTAAAGCAGGCGAACAAAGCCGGGCGGTCTGTGCGACTGCCCACAGGCATTTGGCGGGGCTGGCCCAGGAAACCAAAAAGCCTGCGGTTGGGGAATGTGATGCCGGGTTTACCAAATTTGTGGCGCCAATTTTTTATAAAGATGAATTTTTGGGTACGGCTGGAGGGTGTGGTTTTCTCGCAGATAATGGCCTGGTAGATGCGTTTTATGTCGCGAAATTACTTAATCTCAGCGAGGAAGAAGTGAACGCCTGGACTGCCGGCATCAAGAAACTCTCGCGCTCGGACTTACAGGCAGCTATGGAATATGTCGAGGGGCGACTGGGAAAAATCCTGAAAGATCATAAAAAATGATGGTTTCATAAAAAGTCAATTCCTCACGCAAAGGCGCAAAGACCGCGGATGGAAAATGAAAATCTGGAAATCAAGAAATCAGGAATAGAACAGTATTTTTCTTCATGAGTTTTCGCCCCGGCGAATCTGCCTGTGGCATGACCTGAGTTCCAAATTTTATTCTTTTTGCGGCGTTGGCGGCTTTGGCACTGCCATGCTATTTACCAATATTTCTGGCAAGAACTCTCACCGGCTCCCCGCGGCGGATCAACCTGACCTCCAACGGCATCTGCCCGGGCAGACAATGGGTGGCACAGGCTAAACATGGATCATAGGCCCGAAAAGCCATCTCCACCATATCCAGCAGCCGGTTATCCACTTCACCGTTTTTGATTAGCTTCCCGGCCGCCTTCTTGACCGACATGCCCATAGCGGCATTGTTTTGTACGGTAGCCACAATCAGGTTCACCTTTTTGACGATCCCCTGGTCATCGGTGATGTAGTGGTGATAAAGCGTACCCCGCGCCGCTTCTACAACCCCTACCCCTTCAGTAGGCTTTTCTGTGGGCAAGGTCCGCACCTTTGGATCGGTAATCTCCGGGTCCTGGGACAGCCGGAGGACCTCCTCGCAGGCAAACAGGCTTTCTATCAACCGTGCCCAGTGGAAGGCCAGGGTATTATGGACGGGTTTTAGACCGAAAAAGGCGAAGAATTTCTCATAGGCCTCCTGTGCAAGGGGTGTTGCCATGCCCTCCGCCACATTCAGACGGGCCAGGGAATTAACCCGGTAAACCCCGCTCTCCGGTCCATCCACGAGCCCTTTCCAGCCTACCGCCTTCAGATAGGGAAATTTCAGATAAGACCACGGTTCCACACGTTCTCCGATGTGCTGGAGGTAATCTGCCGCATCAAATGTGACAAATTCCTTACCATTGGGACCCACAACCCGTATCCGGCCGTCATAAAAGTTTACGTGCCCCTTGGTATCAACAAGGCCGGCATAATACGTCTCATGATGATAGATATCGCTCAGGATCAAGTCGGCATATTTCTTATTAGCAAGCACGAGGTCCTCAAAGATTTTGAGGCTCTTCTGCGCAAAGGCAACCAGAGACCTCCCCATCTGTTCGATCTCTTTTCTCTCGTCCCCGGTCAACGGCTTTGACATCCCGCCGGGGATGGAGGCCACAGGATGGATTGGATGGCCGGCAATAATGCCCTGTATCTTCTGGGCATACCCCCGGTTCTTCAACACCTCGACTCCGACATCCTTGCCCACAACATCAATCAGGCCGATGACGTTTCTTCTCGCCGGGTCGGCCTCGGCCCCGGGGATAAAATCCGGGGCGGCCAAGGCAAAGAAATGAAGGATATGACTATGAGCGATGTGCGCGTTATAGAAGAGTTCCCGCAACTTACGCGCCGCCGTTGGAATCTTCACATTATAAACCGCGTCCGCCGCCTTGGAAGAGGCCATATGGTGAGCGCCGGGGCAGACGCCGCAGATCTTGGGCATGATGCGCGGCAACTCCTCCACCGGGCGTCCCTGACAGAACTTTTCAAAACCCCGCAGCTCTACTACCTGGAAGTAGGTATCGCTTACATTTCCCTGGTCATCAAGGAAGATGTCGATTTTTCCATGTCCTTCCAGTCTGGTTATCGGAGAGATGGTAATCTTCTGTGCCATGCTGATAATCTCCCTACTTTTTTACCTTATTGCGACCGTCCTTGAGGGTCCGGTTGATAATGGCGGTGGGCAAGGTAAACCGGTAAAAAGTCCCCACCGGATCCTTGATGCTGTTTACTGCCGCCTTCATCTCCGGTATAGTCAGGGCATCCTCGCCACCCGGGCCGACGATCGATCCAAAGGCAGACAGGGCCTCCGCCCCGGGATCCAGCATCTTTTCCGTCGGTCCAAAACAGCCGCGACAGGGCATATTCGCGCTGATACATGTCCCGCCACAACCTCCTCGCGTAAAGGGCCCCATACAGAGGACTCCCTGCTCCAGGAAGCAAAGACCGGGGTCGGCGATTATCTCGTGCGGCCGGTTAATCCTGGCTATCCTCGCGCCGGTTCGCGTACTGACCCGCGAGCACTCATCACAGAGCGCCTTTTGCGAAGCGATCACCGTCCCGGGAGGCGGAAGCTCTCCGGAATGGGCATAGGCGGCGATTATGTTTACGGCATCAAGGATGCGCTCCTCGGTAGGGGGACATCCGGGCAGATAGTAATCGACCCTTACCACCTGGTTTAAGGCGTACACCGTGTCAAAAAACTCGGGGAGAGTGACCTCTCCTTCAGGCACCCGGCACACCGTTTGTGGGTTCACGCCCTCTGGATTGACCGTAGATGGCGTCTCGTGGTAGGCCACCTCAAAAATGCCCGCCCGATCAGAGACGTTCGCCAGGCCCGGAATCCCGCCAAAGCAGGCACAGGCGCCGTAAGCAATCAAGACCTTACAGCGCTCACGCAACATCAGGGCGTCTTCCAATTGTTCTGAGGTGCGCACCGCCCCATTGAAAAGGCCGATATCGATACTCCCCGGGCCCAGGGTCAGCACATCCTGCCGCTTAAAGTCCATAGCAACCGGCCAGTAAAGAATATCCGCGATATCCAGGACGCTGAAGATCTTCTCCTCGATATCAAGGAGGGAGACATCGCATCCTCCACAAGCGCTCGCCCAGTTCATCACAATTTTTTTCTTATCTGCCATGACGCTCACTCCTCTCCCTGGTGTTCACGGCCACCGGATTGGGGCCAAGTTCACGCAGGTCGCGGTCCATTGCAGTTATGGTATCAGCAAACTTCTGTGAGTGCGGGACTCCTATGTAATCAAACTTCAGCCGCTTCTCACTCAACCCCAGTTGGGCCATAAGTTTCTGCATCAGGGACGTCCTCTTGTCCGCCAGGTAGTTTCCGTTCACGTGATGACAACTCCCGGGCGGACATCCGCCTACGAGGATACCGTCCACCCCGCGCCGGAACATCTCCATAACAAGCGCAGAATTCACCGACGAAGAACACCGGATACGGATGCTGCGGTAGTTAACCGGGAGCTTCAAACCGCTCGCTCCGGCAAGATCCGCCCCACAGTAGGAACACCAGTAACAGAGCAGGGCCAGAATCTTGGGTGCGCCTGGGGGTACGCCCTGAAAGGCAACATCGATCTGATCGAGAATCTGCTGTTCCGTGAAGTTGATCAGCTCTGCAGCATGCGTGGGACAGGCCGCGATACAAAAACCGCAGCCCTGGCAAAATGCCGGATCACTCAGCGCCCCCTTTTCCGTAATCTTAATAGCCCCGTGCGGGCAAACCGTCTCACAGATCCGGCAGCGGACGCAGGCGGCCGGATCAATGCGGCTCACAAACTTCAGGAGATCCTTTTCCCCCTTGATGAGGTAGGGAGCGGCCTTCATCGCTGCGGCGCTGCCCTGCTCCACACTCTGCTGCACAACCTTCGGTCCGCTGGCTGCGCCGACTACATACACCCGGTCCACGAAGGACTCTGTGGGCCGGAAAATACGCGGCTGGTTTTCCATGGGAAACCCAAACTGGTCGGTCTGGAGGCCGAGTTTACGAACCAGCGGCTGTGCCTCTCTCCGGGGCGTCTGGGCAGAGGCCAGGACGACCAGATCGGCGTCCAGGGTGACAAAACCTTCGGCATCAAAGGGATGCGCCGCCTCCGGGGAAGGAGATGTGCCTTCGAGTTGCGCGACACGAATCTTTACCCCATCGTCACTCCCGGTGATCCCTTCAATCTCCCCCTGCAAAAACTCGATACCCATCCTTTTCACGTGATCATACATGGCCTCGAAGGTCCTCTCGTAGGCCCTTATATCATAGTAGTAGATCACGGTAATATCCGTCTCATTCATGGTGAGACCCAGCCGCTCAACCTGTTTCATGGTAATTCCGCAACAGGTCTTCGAGCAGTACGAAACGCCCTCTCCTCTCTTTTCTCTGGTCGCCCTTGATCCGGCGCAGAGCACAAAGACAATATGTCGGGGAGCCTGACCGTTCGAAGGGCGTAGAACTCCGCGGTCGAGGAGCCGCTCAAATTCCATGCCCGACATTACATCGGGGAGGCCATAGTTGAACTCACGGTTCCGGCTAAGGTCGTAGGTGTCAAATCCTGTAGAGAGAAAGACAGCGCCGAAATCCTCTTCTTTTTCTTCCGCCTGCGCCGCAAGATTAATGGCCCCGGCCGGACATACCTCGACACATTTCCCGCACCCGGTGCACGCTCGCTCCAGGATATTATAGGCATCCGGCACTGCGCGCGGAAAATCTTTATCTATGGCCTTTCTGCGAAACAGCCCTTCATCGAACTCACTCGCTATCTCCTCCGGACATACTTCGGCACACTTCCCGCAGGAGATGCATTTATCCAAATCCACAAAACGGGCGCCCACCCGGATCTTCGCCCGAAAATTCCCATCAACTCTTTCGATATCAGCAACCTCCGAAGATGTAAGGCATTCCACATTCGGGTGAAACATGCTGCCTGCAGCCTGAACCGGACCTACGCAGGTACTCACGCAACGCCCAGGCCAGTTTTCGGTCTGGAAGAGAAAGGGAATCTGACACATGCGTCCCCCCAGGTATGAAGCCTGTTCTACCAGTGTTACCTGCTGACCAAGGGCGGCAAGATCCTGGGCGGTCTGTAAACCGGCCGGCCCGCCGCCTATAACCAGGGACCTGGGTACGATTTTAGTCGCCGGCGCACGCGGGGTGTCCAATTTCAATCTGACATGAGCCATGCGGAGCACGTCAAGGGCCTTGGCCGTCGCTGCCTTCCGGTCGTCATGGACCCAGGCGCACTGTTCCCGGATGTTCGCCACCTCGAACATGGCCTTGTCTATCTCTGTGCTTTCCAGCACGGCGCTGATCTGCTGTTCGGGAAAACGGAGCGACGACCGCGCAGAACATCCGGCAAAAAGGAACCGATTGATGTTGTTCTCCTTAAGTTCGGCCCGGAGCCGGGTCAGTTCCTCTGTGTTGCACAGCGCATCCACGCGCCTCACCGTGACCACGCCGTCCATCTCTCGCGCCCTCTCAACAAGGGACACGGTATCTACGTTCGTGGAAACGCGCCCCTGACAATCACATATCCACACGCCTATGCGCGGTTTATTTACTGCTGAGGAAGTGCTTTCTACTGTCATTCCCTTCGCCTCCGGTTAATCGGCCTCTTGCCGGCGACCCATCAAGTCTTCCTGCCGGCCGCCCTCACCTGTATTGCCATGCTGCTCAAAAGCAGAATGTCTTTTTTTATCACATATTAGTTAAGAAAGTAAACCCCCTATTAGATAAATTGAAGCTCCCCCAGCAAGCTGCGTGGAATCTCCGTATGCAAGGTAAAATGCATCGTATGCGCTCGCTATGCATGTTCAGCCTTAAAAGCTGCACCCAAATCCCCCGCTTATTTGGCTATCAAGATTAAAATCAGCAGGTTATGAAGTATTCCTGATCACCGGCAAGGTATTAGATGCAAGGCGCCGAGGAGCGACGACTAAGGCGTATGGAGCAATACGTCGCAAGGAGGAGCGATCGAAGGCAACGCCGCAGATGATGCCTTGCCGGTGGATCAGGGTGCAACAAAAAGCTTGACCGGAACAATGTCATCCATTATATGTGACCATCTAATCTTGTTTATTCATCCCGGCAAAATGGAGCGTCACAAAAAGTGGATAGAAAAACGGTTATGCCATCACTTGCATACATTAACGAAGAGGTAAAAAAGGCCGCGGCACGGGGTCTTCTGTGTAGCCAGATCGTTATTGATATCGGCCTCGGCGAACTGGGCATCTACAGCCATGATGTGATCAAGGCGGCCGGCGGTCTGGTTGGAGCCATGGGCTTCCAGGGGGTAACCTGCGGCGCCCTGACCGGAGCGGGCTGTCTCTTAACCTTTGCTGCCGTAGATAAGATAGATAGAGGCGTTTATCTGTTGATCGAAGAAATGGAGGCCCGATTTAATAAATTAATCGGCAAATATCCGGGTAATACATGCGCCGATATTCTGGAGCATGATCCTTCAAAAATACCAACTGAGGTCTGCTACCCACTTATTGTCGGTGCGATTCATATCACCCTGGAGTTACTGGAAACCGTGGGGCTAACAAGGCAAATAAGAGACGAACAGGAATTGGAATCCAGTCTGATCCTGGCAGGCAGCCGGGCTAGCCTCGAGTAATATGATCAAAAAAGCTTACGAATACGCCCCCTTTTTTCTCCAGGAGTTCTTTCAGCTCTGTATCGGATAAGCCTCTAACCACATCGGGATTCTCAGGGGACGATATCCCAAAAAATATTCTTTTAACCTTCATCATCTCCACGGTCACCATCAACGCCAGTTTATTTTCTCCATCCCAATCGGTGATAAACTCAAATTCATCAAAATCTTCCGGTGGATCGGGCAGGTACCGGCCGGCCAGCCCGTAGGCATTTTGCGCCACTGCCTCCCTAACCTTCTCCAGAACAACAGTTTTGCCCACATAATTACGGAATCTCTCCATAACGATCACCTCTGACCCGACTTCGGCGCGCTGATATTCAGCTTCTTCATTTTACGCCATAATGTGGTTTTATTGATGCCAAGCTCCCGGGCTGTGGCCAACCGGTTCCAATTGTTACTCATAAGGGTCTCATAAATGAACCGGCGTTCCATTGCAGTTAAACTGGCCCTTACCGGTCGTGCCGCAGGCAGATTCGCACGCCCAGGCGTATCTTCGACCTGGGCGAACACTTGACCCGACCCCTTTGGTATTAGATGGGAGGGCAAGTGGCTTGGGTTAATAAGTCCAGACTTGCAAAGTATAAAGGCATGTTCGATTATGTTTTCCAGTTCGCGGACATTTCCAGGGTAATCATGATGCATAAGGATGGCGAGTGTCTCTTCCGACATCCCGGAGATATCCTTTCCTCGTAACCGGTTAAAACGATCGATTATATGGTCAATCAGCAGGGGTATATCCTCTTTCCGTTCCAAAAGTGGCGGCAGGATGATCTTCATCACATTGATGCGGTAGTAGAGGTCCTCCCGAAATCTTCCTTCTTTCACCAGGACTTCCAGGCTTTTGTTGGTGGAGACCAGTACACGCACATCGGCCTTAATTGGTCTTGTACCCCCCAGGGGTTCAAATTCCTTTTCCTGCAGGACCCGCAAGAGCCGAATCTGAAGGGCCGGAGAAATGTCGCTGATTTCATCCAGGAAGATGGTCCCTCCCTGGGCCAGGGCAAACCTGCCCGGCTTATTCTTCTTGGCATCGGTAAAGGCCCCGGCCACGTAACCAAAAAGCTCCGATTCCAAAAGAGTATCCGGCATCGCAGCACAGTTTACCGCGACAAACGGCTTTTTGCGGCGCTGGCTTAGATTATGAATGGCCTTGGCAAAGAGTTCCTTGCCGGAGCCGCTGGGGCCTTCGATAAGGACGGTGCTCTCACTGGCGGCTATTTCCGGCAAGATGGCAAAAATCTTCTGCATCTCGTGATTTTTACTGATAATGTCGTCCAGGCGGTGCCGTTTGGTCAATTCCTTCCGCAGCTCCTCAACCATAGAAAGGTCCCGGAAGGTCTCCACACCGCCTATAATTTTCCCGCGTTCATTTTTAAATACAGTCGTGCTGACGCTTATTGGAATCTTTTTACCCCGGTCGTTTATTATATAGACAGGCTTATTGATGATTGGCCTTTTGGTCAACATAGTTTTTTTTAAGGCGCAATCCGTCTCGCATATATTGGCCCGAAAAACATCGCTGCATAAGCGGCCCAGGGCCTCTTCTCTTGGTATGCCGGTAATCTTCTCAGCCGCACGGTTGAAGGAGGTAATCTTCCATTCCATATCTACGGTAAATACACCATCCGCTATGCTGTCTAAGATAATCTCGTGTTTGCAATCCGGTTGTTTTTGGAACGGCATGATATTAAATTAGCTCTTATTTTATTGATTTGCAAATCCTGCTTGTTAATTTACAGAAAAAAATGGCCCATCTTTGGATGGGCCATTTTTTGTGCCTGCAATTTAGCAAACAGGCCGCTACGCCTTCAATGAATCCGGGATCTCCATAGTCTTCATCAGCACATCGATAAAGAACATGGTGTGCATATTAAGTTTATAGGTATTAATGATATCCTCCAGTCCTCCGTGACAGTTATGGCAGGGAGCGATGCAAATGTGCACCCCCGTAGCCGCCAACTGCTCTGCCTTGATACTGTTGGACTCGACACGTTTGGTCTTCCAGGGCGGGCCACAGTTAATTACGCCTCCACCGGCGCAACAACAATGGTTCTGTTCCCGGTTGGGATACATCTCTACAAAATTCTCACAGGTAGCATTGACTAAATAACGCATCATCTCATGGAGCCCACGTCCCCGGACGATATTACACGGGTCATGCAGGGTAACCGGTTCCTTGAGCTTTCTCGCTATCTTGATCTTACCCTCCTTGAGCAGTTCATAATAGAACTGTGTGGCATGGATGACCGGAATGGGCGGCATCTTCCAGCCCAGCCAGCGGTTGCCCACGTCATAGACCGAACGGAAGGCGTGACCGCATTCACCCATGACGATCTTTTTCACCCTCAGCTTGGCAGCGGTCTCAAAGTGGGTCCTTTTGACGCGGCCCATCATTTCAAAGTCGCCGGTAAACATGCACATATCGCTGTTATCCCATCCCGGGCTGGCTGGCATAGTCCAGTCTACTCCTGCTGCGGTCATGAGGATCGCCGCCTGATATATGAGCTGGGCCCGGAATTTGGGCTCAGGGCCGATGACCGAATACATAATGTCCGCGCCCTCTTTGTCGAGAGCGATACGGAGGCTTGGCATATCGGCCTGGGCCTCTCCTTCCTGCCACTGGAGGGTGTCTATCCACTCATCCTCTTTCACCCACATCTGGTTCATGGTCGCGGAGTGGCTGTGGGCCGTATCCTGGATGTACTGGGGCGTTACCCCCAACAGATGGCAGATGCGCCGCACCGTGGCCATGATGTAGGCTATATCAATACCATAGGGACAATACATACTGCAGCGCCGGCATACATTACACTCCGTAGAGGCAATTATCGAGGCCCTCTTTATAAACTCCGGGCTGACCTTGCCTTTCTTCTCCAGTATTTCCCACATGGTCTGTTTGACCTTACCTACCGGCGCCCATTCGGGAGTCCCGTGGGAAAGGTAATAATGACAGGCCGTGGAGCACAGGCCGCAGTGGATACAGGTATCCACATAGACCTTCATGCGGGCAGCCATCTCCGCCGTAATCACGCGGTTTATGACCTGTTCTATCCTTTCATACGTAAGCCTCGCCGCCCCTTCCTCCAAGCCTACATCTATTATCTCTTTTTTTTCCTTTAACTTGGTTGCAGGTACTGCCATAAGTATATCCTCCTTTTAAGACCTCCGCAAAGTAGAAGCGCGAATTACCAATCTCTGGCGTGCCGTACGCCGCCGAATTCAGAGCCCATATAGGCCCTGGTAAGCCAAAAGTAGAACATATGGACCAACCGGGTGAAGGGGATGGCCATCAGCATAATCTCCCCGGACAGAATATGCAGAATAAGCATAGTCCTGTACTCGATCCATTGATGGTAAGCCAGAAAGCCGGTGATAAACGGAGCGGCGGTAACGGCCAGTATCGCGTAATCCGCGACAGAAGTTACGTATTTCACCTCGGGAAGTATCTGTCTCCGGAAAGCGAAAAAAACGCAGGCGCCAATGACCACAAGGGTCATGATGTCGGCAATCCAATCCGGCAGCGCCCACCAGCTTAGGTTCCACGATTCGTCCCAGAGGACAATATGGGAAAGGAGAAAAACAGGTGTTACCAGGAGACAGATATGAAAGCCAAAGGACATAACAGTCATTATCGGTCGCTGCCTCATATTTGCGCTGGCAAAAGGTATAATCCAGTGCAGGATGGAGCGTAGGCTATATTTGAGACTCATATAGCTCAGGACAAAGGCCTCTTTCTTTTTGAGTAGATAATACATTGGAATCAGCTTATACAGGCTGCCTCCGATGAAAACGATAAAGGTTAACCACAGTAGCGGACCCCGCACAAACTCATAAATACCCTGCATTATATTTCCCCCCTTACCTAAAATTCTGATATCGGCACGATACGACGATAGTATTTACCATCCTCTATGCATCGAACCAGGACCTTCTTTCCGTCCGGGCTGAAGACCGGATTCCAGAGGGCCTCGCATTCACGCCAAGACTTTCCATTCAACGCAATCGTATATTTGCCGCCCTTCTCTACCTTGGACGCCACCTTACTACCATCGGGACTGAATACCGGCGGCCATACCATATCGTACATCGCCGGCCAGGGCGTACCATCCACCACCATCTTCCAGTGACCGTCGTCCTTGGCAATGGCTGCCAAACGATTGCCGTCCGGGCTGAAGGTAACATCCTGAACCAATTCATTAAATGTCGTTGCCCACGGTTTGCCGTCAATAGCTACCGTCCATTGTCCAAAAGACGGGGCCACAATGGCCGCCAGTTTTCTGCCGTCCGGGCTGTACGTCTGATGCCAGCACTGCACAAATTTACTGTCCCAGACGGGTTTGCCGTTAACGGCCAGCGTCCATTTGCCGGCCGCTCTTACCGGTGCGGTGGCCAGCGCTTCACTCGTCTTGGGCCGGAATACCGGCTCCCAGACACAATTGAATTTCTCCGGCCACATCTCTCCGTCCATAGCGATGGTGTAATCGTAAAGGCCCATCCTGACCTCGGCTGCCACGTGCTTTCCATCCGGGCTGCAATCAAGGCCCCAGACATTGGTAAAAATCTTCTCCCAGGCATTGCCGTCCACGGCTACCGTCCAAGTCCCTTCTTCCTTGAACTTAAAAACCTCGGCCTGGCCCAGCGGCACTGCCTGTACTGCCGCGGCCATATGCTGCCCATCCGGCGTCATGACGTACTTACCGATATGCTCAAACAAATTCTCCCACGGCTGGTCATTCACCACCAATCCATACCGCGTATCCTGCTGAATCTTAACCGCTATGGTCTGACCATCTTCGTTGAACTTGGTGTCCCAGACATAGGCGAACTTATTCTCCCAGGGCACACCATCTACAGCTAACGTCCACTCACCTGCTTCTGAAACTATAGCCGTCAGGCGACCATCAGGACCAAATCTCAGGTTCCACATATTATCATAGGTGTTCTCCCAGGCCTCACCATTTACGCAGGCCGTATAAGTTCCATCCTCATTTCTTACTATGGCTGCGACTTTTTTACCGTCAGGGCTGACATACGGCTCTTGCACCCGGGCAAATTTAGTCTTCCATTCACTGGGAGTCGCGATCAGTTCTTCGCTCGTATCCCAATCCCACTTTTTTGATTCGGACATTGTACCGCCTCCTTTTCAAACATCTAGAGCTAACCTTATTGCATGAGACGGCTGGTCTCATGTTATTCACTCAGACTGCCGGTCTTAATGCTAAAAAGCAATCACTCACCCATTCATGACGAAGGTCAACCCTTCATCAAAAAACATAACAAGATGAATAAGGATTCATATCTATCTAGCATGTCTTAATTGCTGTGGTCAAGTTCTTTTTTTATGGCAGGCCAATAAAACGGCGTCCTGGCTCTGAGTTCAAACAACAACGGCCCATTTTCTCTAATGGGCCGTTGCCTTATCCATATTTAGTCGAGCCCAAAACGCCTTAGGCTCGCAATGAATCTGGAATTTCCATGGTCTTCATCAGTATCTCGCTAATAAAAACGATATGCATTCCTAATTTATAGTAACTAACGATGTCTTCCAGTCCGGAATGGCAGTTGTGGCAGGGGGTGATTAAAACATGCGCGCCGGTGGCAGCAAGTTGTTCGGCCTTTATTTTATTGGACACTACCCGCTTTGTTTTCCAGGGAGGACCGCAGTTGATAACCCCACCCCCGGCATTGCAACAATAGTTATGTTCCCGGTTGGGATACATCTCTATGAAATTTTTGCAGGTGGCCTTAATAACATACCTCGCCATCTCGTGTAATCCCCGTCCACGGACGACGTTGCACGGGTCGTGCAGGGTAACCGGCTCTTCGAATTTTCTGGCTATCTTTATCCGGCCGTCTTTAATCAGGTTATAATACCACTCAATGCCATGGACTATAGGTATAGGCGGCATCTTCCAGCCTGCCCAGCGATTTCCCACATCATATACCGAACGGAAGGCATGACCGCATTCGCCCATGACTATTTTTTTCACCCTCAGTTCAGCAGCCTTCTCAAAATGGGTCCTTTTAACCCGCCCCATCACCTCAAAGTCACCGGTGTACATGGCCATATCGCTGTTGTCCCAGCCCGGAAGCGAAGGCATGGTCCAGTTCTCGCCGGCTACGGTCATGATAATAGCCGCATTGTAGATAAGGTGAGCCAAAAACTTCGGTTCCGGACCGATGACCGAATACATGATATCCGCCCCTTCTTTGTCAAGGGGGATGCGAAGACTGGGTATCTCAGCCTGGGCTTCACCCTCCTGCCACTGCAAGGTATCTGCCCACTCATCCTCTTTCACCCACATCTGATTCATGGTGACGGCATGGCTGTGGGCTGTATCCTGAATATAGAGCGGGGTAACCCCCAGCAAATGACAAATCCTCCGAACTATGGACATAATATAAGCTATATCAATACCATACGGACAAAACATACTGCAGCGGCGGCACATGTTACATTCTGTAGAGGCAATCTCGGAGGCCTTTTTTATAAACGCCGGGCTGACCTTTCCTTTTTTATCGAGCATCTCCCACATGGTCCGTTTGACCTTTGCTACCGGAGAAAATTCGGGATCGCCATTATTAGAGAGATACTGATGACAGGCGGTGGAACATAATCCACAGTGGATGCAGGTATCCACATAGACCTTCATGCGCGCCCCGGTCTCCCCCTTTAGTACCTGGTTGATGACCTGCTCTATCTTTTCGTACGTAAGTCTGGCTGCGCCTTGTTCTAATCCCTCATCAATAATCTCTCCCCATTTTTTTAACTCAGTTGCAGGTACTGCCATAAATATATCCTCCTTTTAAAGACCGTTTAAAAGATGACTAATTAGCAAGTTAAACATACCTGTAAGGCATAAAACGTGCCAATATATTTTCGCACAAAAAATTACCTAACATCCCTTAATTGCTGGATTTATAGGATGGGCCGGGGTCATGGGAAGGTTGCAATAGTGCAATTCTGGATGGCGTCGAGTTGCTTTTTTGCACCAGACAGGTAACGGCAATTAAGATGATTTCACAAAAAGTAAAAATTACCGCTCGCAGATGCGCCGAAGGCGTGAGGGGTCGCTGAGAACGCCGCGATAACATATTAAAGGAATTTATAACTATTCAGCTACTAAGACACCAAGCCACTAAGAGATCAGATTAATTTCGAAATTCGAATTTTTAAACTTTGTGTCTTGGTGCCTTGGTGGCAAAAGTTTTTCTCTGCGGACTCTGTGTGCTCAGCGTTGAAAAGCCTTTTTTACGAAACCATCAATTAAAGAATGGTTCGCTAATTTCCACTTTTGATATAGAGGCGAAACCCGGCAAAGGCCTTCGCGATAGCTACGGTTTCTTTCTCTCGAACAGCCGAAACCAAATAGCGCAGATTGTCCATATAGGACTCAAGTAGCGGCAGGACGTAGGGATTGTAAAAAAGCATCTGGGCATAGAGGTTAGCGTCCTGGCTAAACAGACGGCGTACTTGTTGCAATTTCTTTTTGAAGTTGGGTGTAGCTACACTATCAAGGGTAGAAAGAGGGAATTTGCTCCCGGCAACGGTCATACCCACAGCCATGTGCGCCGCATGAACAAGTCCTTGCACAATGGCCATGGCCCGGTCGTGCTCATCCGGGGACATTATTTCTAAATGTCCGCCGTAAGACCCAAAAAGGTCTTTTAACCAGGGCAGCCATTTCTTGCCCCGGGCCGGACAGAGCACAATATTTTTGCCTTTCAGCGACCTTTCCCGGGGCCCGAATAAAGGGTGGGTGCCGATGACCTCAGCCTTAGAATACTTAAGCATGGCCTCCACCGGTTCCTTCTTGAGGGAGGTCAGATCCATGAACAGGGCGTCTTTCGCCAGGTATGGCCCCAATTCTTTGATAGTAGCGCAGGTCACATCAATAGGCACGGTGACAATAAAGACCCGGCTCCTCTTAGCCAGTTCAACCGGGGTCATAGCGGTCTTTCGACCGGCTATTTCCACACTGTAGCCAGCTGCAGTAAAAAAACGCTTAAACCATTGCCCCATCCTCCCGCTGCCGCCGACGAGGCCAATGGTAATGGACTTCTTATCCATGAGATTTGATAGCCCTCTGCCGCAAAAGATGATCCGCCAAGGTGAGCCGCATCATGGCCGAGCAAACCGGAACGATCCTTGGGATAGCCGAGATATCATGCCGACCGCCGACCGTTATTTCCCGTGGTTCCATGTTAATATTTACGGTCTTCTGGGGCCTGGCAATGGATGGGATGGGTTTTACCGCCACCCGCACGACTATGTCATCCCCATTTGAGATACCGGCCAATATGCCCCCGGCATTATTGGTAGCAAAACCGTGCGGCAGGATGGAGTCGTTATTCTGTGAGCCGGGACGGCGTGCGGCCTCAAAACCAGAGCCGATCTCCACGCCCTTGACGGCCCCGATACTCATCATAGCCCTGGCCAGATCACCGTCCAGTTTGTCAAAGACCGGCTCACCAAGACCAACCGGGCAACCCCTGGCCACTATCTCCACTATGCCGCCAAGGCTATCTCCCCGCGCGCGCACCTCATTAATTCTTTCCTCCATCCGCAGCGCCGCCTCCGGATCCGGACAAAAGAGGGAGCTCTCCTCGACCGCGGCCAAATCGATCTTTTCCGCGCGCACGCCGCCCAGTTCCAGGGTATAGGCCATGACCCGTACCCCCTCCCGCTCCAGAAGCTTGCGAGCTACAGCGCCGGCCGCCACTCTGCTCACGGTCTCCCGTCCGGAGGCCCGGCCGCCCCCCCGGTTATCGCGAATACCATATTTCTTAAGGTATGTATAATCTCCATGCCCCGGACGAAAGAGGTCCTTGATAGGCTCATAGGCCGAGGTGTCCACGTCACGGTTAAAGATAATAAGCGAAATCGGCGTTCCCGTGGTCTTCCCGGCAAATACACCGGATAGAATCTCTACCGCGTCAGGTTCCTTACGCCTGGTAGCCGCAACCACCCCGGCCTTTCCCGGCCTACGCTGCTCCAGATCGGCCTGTATATCCGCCTCGCTCAGAGGAATGAGTGGAGGACAGCCGTCTATGACTACCCCAAGGGCCCGGCCATGGGATTCCCCCCACGTGGTAACCCTAAATACCTTACCGAATGTATTCCCAGCCATATATCTCTCTTTTTGTCTTAGTCTCTATTCTCTATAATACCGGTTAGTTCCGCTACAATATCGTCCACCGTCCGGCCTTCCGTATTTATCACATAATCGGCCGCCTTACGATAAACAGGCTCCCGCTCCTCTAAAACCGCCCTGATTTCCGCCGTTACCGTCTCCCCGGTAAGAGACGGCCGCTGGTCACCTGTCCTGGTATCTTTAGCGATACGCCCGGCCAGCGTGGCCTCATCCGCCGCCAGATAAAAAACCAGACTGTCTTCTCTCAGGCGCGCCTGGTTTTCCGGGTCAAGGACAGCGCCTCCGCCGGCCGCTACTACCATGGCCCTATCCCCGGCCAGACCGCGAATGACGTCTTTTTCCACTGCCCGGAAATAAGCCCATCCCTTTTTCTCCACCATTTCTTTGATGGTTATACCGGCCTTCTCTTCGATCAGGATATCGGTGTCAGTAAATAGCACCGACAATCTCTCCGCTAACCTCCGGCCTACCGTGGTCTTCCCGGAACCACGATAACCAATAAGAACGATCTTTGCCAGAGGTTTTTTAGGCATAGAGTTGATCAAATGTCTCCCAAAAATTCGGGAATGATTTAGCCACGCACTCTTCTCCGGCAATGGAAATATCCGGCGTTACCAGGCCGGCCACAGCGAAGCTCATGGCTATACGGTGATCGTTATAGGTTTCGATAAGTCCGCCGCATGGCCCCCCCTTGCGGATAACCAGGCCATCCGGCAATTCCTCCACCTGAGCGCCGATCTTTCTTAATTCGGTAGCTACAGCACGGAGGCGGTCTGTCTCCTTTATGCGCAGATGGGCTACGTTCCTGATAACGGTCTCGGTTTCGGCCTGAGCCGCTACGACTGCCAGGGTGGGCACGATATCCGGCCATTTGTTCATATCTACCGTTACACCTTGCAGTCTCTCCGGGCCAGAAACCGTAATGCCGTCGTCGCCTTTTTCCACCCGGCAGCCCATTTTCTCCAAAATATTTAAAAAGGCGGCATCGCCCTGTATCGTATCGGCAAATACATTCTCCACACATACCCGGCCGCCGGTCACCGCGGCCGCCGCCCAGAAATAGGAGGCATTGGAGGCGTCTCCTTCTACCGTATAAACCCGCGAGATGTATCTCCCCTGGGGAACATCGAAAATACGATAGTCTTTGCAGGGCACAGAGATGCCAAAATCATTCATCACCTTTAAGGTCATGAAGACATAGGGAGTGGAGACCATCTCTCCCTCAATCTCCAGAATGACCTTTCTCCGGGCATACGGGGCCACCAGGAGAATGGCGGATATAAACTGGCTGCTGGAACCGCCCGCTATACCAACCGGACCGCCCGGGAGTGTGCCGGATGGAGACATCACCTTTACCGGCGGACAACCCGTGCCGTTTATACTTATGGCCTCGGCGCCAAGTTTGTTCAGGACATCCAGAAGGTCCTGAATAGGGCGCTCTTCCATGCGCTGACTGCCGGTAAGCACTACGCGGCCCCCTCCCAGCGCGCTGACCGCCGTCAAAAAACGTATGCCGGTCCCGTTATTTCCCATGTAAAGCGGTTTTTTGGGTATCTTTATAAGGCCGCCGGTGCCGTTTATTACCACATCTTCCGCTTCCACCGCGATCTCAGCGCCGAGACTCCTTAACGCCTCTATCAGGAGGTTCGTATCTTCACTGATCAAGGCCCCGCGGATAATGCTCTCGCCGTCCGCCAGGGCGGAGGTCACCAGGGCCCGTTGGGTCAGACTCTTTGAGCCGGGGACAGAAATACTTGCTTTTATAGGATGTTGCGACCTTACAGTAATCAACGAGAAACTCCTTTCCCTGATAGGTAGTCATCGGCCTCACGCCGCATCACAGAAATCGGGGCCTCTTTCCCCGTCCACAACCTGAATTGGGCCGCGGCCTGATAACTGAGCATATTGAGTCCATCAATGGCAAGACAGCCCGCTTGCCTGGCCTCTCTCAGCAATCTGGTCTCAAGGGGTTTATAGACAATGTCCATAACCACAGGGAAAGATGCGAGGGCCTGGCGGGGCACAAGACTTTCTTCCGCATCCGGGTACATGCCCACGCTTGTGGCCTGGATAAGTATATCTGCCTTATCCCGTGCAAACTCTCCGAAGGGAACCCAGTCCACACCGATCTCTTCGGCCAGCCTCCTCCCCTTCTCTCCGGTTCGATTAGTAAGAACTACATGACATCCCTCTGTCTTAAGGGCAAAGGCGATAGAACGGGCCGCGCCGCCTGCCCCAAGGATCAGACATCTCCGGCCATGGAGTTCCATCTTCTCCTTGAGGGCCAGAACAGCCCCCAGGCCGTCGGTATTTGCCCCGATAAGCCTTTCTTCCTGCCAATAAAGGGTATTTACCGCCCCCATCGCCCGCGCCAAAGGCTCCAGGTCATCCACATACGGCAAAATGGCCGTTTTGTGAGGGATGGTGATGCTCACCCCGTGTATGGGTAAAGACCTTATACCCTGTACTGCTGCCGCCGGATCGCTCACGCAAAAGGCGAGATATACCGCATTAACACCCAGGGCCCGGAACGCCGCATTGTGCAGGATCGGGCTGAGACTTTTGGCTACAGGATTACCTATCAGACAATAAAGGCGTGTTTCGCTATCAATCAGGTACATCAGGAAAGGCCCATCTGCTCCATAATCTGCCTGAGCGTAGAGGCGCTGATCTGCCCCGGCGCTGTCTCCCGGCCGCGTCCGGGAGAGGCATAGGTCATATAGCCTCCCAGGGCCAGGGTGGCCAGACGACTGATCTTCCCCATCTCGCCCATACAGAAGGCAATCAAAGGAAAATTATGCTGACGGGCCCAGCCAAGGAGAGAGAGAAGCGTAATATTGTCATCCGGCGAGGTAGCCATGGTCACAATCTTGCCGACATCGGCCCCGGCCGCACGCATGGATTTCAGTACATTAAGCAGAGCCCTTCTGGAGGGCGTATGGGTGAAGTCATGATAAGAAAAGATGACCTTTGTCTTCCTTTTATTTGCCAGCAGCCTTTCCCTTATTGGCACCGCCGTCCGCCACTCAAGGTCAATGTAGTCGGCCCCAAGGGATATGGCCTCAGCAAGAGAACTGATTCTATCCGCCTCTTTTCCGGCGAACAGCCCGCCTTCCCTGGACGAACGGTTGGTTACCACGACCTTCCTGGGCCGGGCTGCCTTAATAAGGGATGCCAGTTCCGGATTCTTAAGTCCGTCCAGCCGCAGCTCTATGGCATCAGCCACCTTCTGTCCCTTTTTGATTGCGGCCAGCATACCGGACATAGTGGGTGCAGAAACAGCAACGCAGATCACTTCTCGGTAATCGTCTCCTCTATATGGTAGCCGAAATGGCGGCCGCCGGCCTCAACAGACATCAAGACCTGGTCTCCCTCCTTAAGGGAAACGATGGATACCGGCTCCCCATCCGGTCTGGTGAGCCGTATGGTCTCGGCATTTTGCAATATAGTCGAAAATACCTTGCCTTCGGCCCGGGCCTCAATGAGAACCAGGGGACGTTTCTCGATCTTAACCCGGCCGACCACCACCGGTCCGCTCTTGCCCTGGCTGTTGACCATGAGCACCTCATCGCCGCTCTTGAGTTCGGAAAGGTAGCGCGTCTTGCCGCCGGGCACGCGCACGTAGGCGTGAACCGGACCGGCGTTGACGCGGAAGGGCCGGGTGGCTACATACGGATTTTCCACGCTCTCCGCGTGTACCAGAAAAAGGGCCTGACTGGTATTGCCGATAAGCATGCCCTCACCCTTCCCCATCTGCGTGCACGTATCGATGCACACCCGGTCTCCCATGCCCAGGGTCTTTATGGAAACCACCTCGCCTATAGTAAGCGGGGCCTCTCCGCCTGTCTCTCGCAAAGAGGTCAGTATCTTCTTAAGCTCCGCCGGTTCCGAGACGTTGATTACCACCCCATCTACCCCTTTTTCCAGGACCCCCAGGGCCGTCCTGGCGTCTTCCAGGTTTGACGTCTCCACGAGGACATTATTGGTTTGAGCGACGATGTTTTCAAGCGGGATAACCGTCCAGTCCGTGGTCGTGGCCACGACCTTCCTGGTCTGGGCCAATCGGACAACCTCTTTTTCATCCTCCGATCCCCGGATGGTCACCTCCACCACATCTTCCCCCCACTTGAGATCCCCATCCGGCGCCACCGTAGGAATACGACCGAGTTTTTTAGCCTTCTCTGAATCACCCTCTGCCAGTACCAGGGCATCCGCCCCATTTTCCAGGGCAGTGGTTACCAGCTTCTTCTTCCAGGGGATAACCTTCACCCAGATCTGTTTCATATATGATTTCCTTCCCCTATTCCTTGCCCAGATATTCCAGGGCCTCTTCTACTGAATACCGGCGATGCACCATACGGCTCAACGTAGCCGTCATGTGTTGCGGATTCTTATGCTGGAAGATGTTGCGGCCGATGGATAGACCGGATGCCCCGGCGTCTATAGCATCCCTGACCATCGTCAGTAACTCCCGATCCGAAGACATCTTCGGACCTCCGGCAATAACCACGGGAACCGGACACCCCTCTACCACCCGCCGGAAGGACTCCGGGTCGCCCGTATAAGAACACTTGACGATATCCGCTCCCAGCTCTGCCCCCAGCCTGGCCACATGCCCGATTATCTCCGGATCATATTCATTTTTAATCTTCTCGCCCCGCGGGTACATCATGGCCAGTAGCGGTATCCCCCACTCGCTGGCGATCCGGGCCGTTTGCCCGAGGTCCCTCAACATCTCACTATCATTGCCGTTCCCCACATTGACCTGGATGGAGACCGCATCCGCGCCTATCTTTATGGCCTCTTCCACAGTGCAGATCATGGTCTTGGCATTGGGATACGGCGATATAGTGGTGCTGCCCGAGAGGTGAATAATCAAACCCACATCTTTCCCCCCCCCACGGTGGCCGGCCCTTACGATGCCTTTATGCACGACTATGGCATTGGCGCCGCCCGAGGCTACCGCATTAACGGTCTTCTTCATGTCAATAAGCCCTTCGATAGGACCCACCGTCACTCCATGGTCCATGGGGACAATAACCGTCTTTTTAGTATTACGGTTGAAGATGCGCTCCATACGAATCTGTTTTCCAGTCATCTCTTATCCTCCTTTAATAGAAAAGGCCGTGAAGAATTCCTCTGTCACGGCCTTTTCCTTTAAATAAAAAGGCCGTGAGCTTTTTGCCTGCCCACGACCTTGAGATTTTGCAAGAGTTATCCCAAAGACGATGGGCAGACCATGGTATAATAGTAGCAAAAATAATAAAATCTTCCACCACAGCGGCCCTTTTCTCCCATCGTCCGGTTCCCCTTTATATACAAAGCCGACCATAGCTAAGGGGCCGTTTTTTGTCAAGAAAAAAATTGCCTCAGCCGGAGACAAAACGATTAATGACTATTCCGTGGCTTCGCCCAAAATCCACTATCTTTCGAGGATCAGACCTACCGTGCAGATACCGCCTTCTGAAGTCTTCTTTAGCCAGTAAATAGAGGATATAACTGATATGCCCTGAATACCCGCCAAAGTCAAGCCGCTGCATTTTGTCAACAGTCTGCCTGGCCAGGTGCACGGCCTGACGGTGAATGGTGGGCGGCGCGCCGTTGCACCTTTTGACTGAGTAAAGCTGGCGGCAACTGAAAGGACGAATATCATAGATCATACAGGTATTGTCCGCCCTAAGAAAGGCGCAGCGGGAAAGTTTCCCCTCCTCTCTTTCTTCCTTGTTCTGCGCCAATCTCGCCCTTATTTCTGCCTGGACTGATTTGTCAAACGTAGCCATCCGTTCCCGGATAATAATGCCTTCCAGGGTTATGATATCGACATCCTCCACATCTATACAGCAGTCAGCACACCCCGCCTCACACGCCGCTGCTTTTTTAAACTCAGCCACACCTTCCTCGTACTCGTCGTATAACGTCCGAAGTTGCTTTTTCTTTTCCTCTAAATCCATTTGTTTAGAAAATTACCCATACCCCTTCACGATGTGCCCTTATATATTGTCCCTGTTGATCAGGTTCACGATGACCTTGACGATGATGTCTTTGTCTTCGGGCCGGCTCTCCGCAATCATAAGGGTCAGAGCGACGAGGGTATTGTCGCCTATCCGCTTGCGGCCGTCACCGGCGTAAAGAATTCCGCTGGCATCCAGAAACCAGATGAACAGGAAAGCAGCGATGCGCTTGTTTCCGTCAATAAAAGAGTGATTCTTGACCACGAAATAGAGAAGGTGAGCGGCCTTTTCTTCGATGCTGGGATAGGTCTCTTTCCCGTCGAACGTCTGGTAGATCGCGCCCAGGGAGCCTTTGAACGATTGATCCTTTTCCCGTCCGAATAATGCAACGGGCCGCCCCTTTTTCATCGACTGTTCGCCGAGCTTGTCAATAGCTCTCCTCGCTGCTTCGTAGGTCAGGACAAAAGGGGTCTTTTCGGTGGTATGCCGGATTTTCAACTGCCGGTGATCGTACTGGTCCAGGAGCGACAAGGCATAGGAGTAATCCGTGATCACCTGGAGAAGTCCAGTAGCTTCATCGCGGGCCAGTTCCCGGCCTTCCATGACCCGCTGCATAAGGCTGACTGTCTTCTGCAATTCAAGCAGGCGGGCATTCTGCTCCTTCAGTCGCTTCTCGTTGAGCGAATAGCCCTTCAGGATATGATCTTTGAGGACCTGAGTTGCCCAGATGCGGAACTGCGTGCCGCGTTTTGAGTTCACGCGGTAACCAAGTGAAATAATGACGTCCAGATTATAGTAAACTACAGGTTTATCGGAACCGGCAATGTGCATTTTTTGCACATTGCTTTTTTTATCCAATTCTACGCTCTTGAATATATTGCTCAAGTGCTTTGTGATGACGGACCGGTCCCTGTCAAAGAGGATGGACATCTGACCCTGATTCAACCAAAGGGTCTCTCCGCTCAGGTTGACGTCAAGGGCAGTCCTGCCGTCCTTGGTACGATAGATGATGATTTCACTCCTAGATTCTTCCTTCATGCGCTTACCTCGGACACATCTCATAAAGCTCCCGGATGTTTTCTTTCTTTTCCTCTATGTCCAGCATTTCACCAAAAAGAAGTAAACGCCCAGAAAAAGCTTGTCAAGGATATTTTAAATAGAATATAAATATGTTAGAGGGACTTATATGAAATCGGAATACGATTTTTCAAACATGAAAGGTGCGGTGCGAGGAAAATATTATAAGGCATATCGTGCCGGTCATAAGGTAGTCATTCATAAAGAGGACGGCACTACCTCAGTCCAATATTTTAAGCTTGAAGACGGAGCAGTTATGTTGGAGCCGGATGTTAGAAAGTATTTTTCGGACTCGGAATCAGTCAACAAAGCGCTCCGGTCATTGATTGCGATTATTCCTTCCAAGAGGCGAACACCTGCTCATACAAAATAATAATTGCTCTGACATATAATCGGGTAACTGTGGTCTTCTCTCCCGCCAGTCCCCACACGAAGTGTTCCGGCAGACATCAAGTGGCGCACCTACCATTTGAATTCATCTTAGAAAAAGCTTGTCAAGGATATTTTAAATGGAATAAATATGTTGCGCTAAATGCTGAGTGATTTCGGCGATACTGGGATGTAACACCAGCGAAATTTCCGGTGAATATTGGATGATGGTGGGCAAAGCCCACCCTACTTGGCTACTTGGCTAAAGCTTCTTGCCGTGTGGAAACCCCGGAGGGGTTCCTTCCAACTCGCGGAAATATACAGAAACCGTGGAATAACTTGTTACCCCTCTTGCAGAAGCAGATAGGATTAACAAAGTACGGTAAAAAAGGAAACGCTAATGCGAATTTCAGAATTGTTCTCTGAAGCAGAAAAAATAATTGCAGAGGAAACTCAGAAGAATAAGGACCCCGATCTGCTCCGGCAGTATGAAATAATACGAACCCGAAGGTGGCCAAAACAAACAAAAGAGCACCAGATTTTGAATAATCTGGCAATGGCTGCAGCCAGCTACAGCGCTGTACGAAAAACTTTTAAAGTCCTTTATCCAGAAGATATCTTCAGATTTGATGGGCACTATTCGTCATGCCACTTCAGAAAGTGTACCGAACCATTATATCAATATGATGATTGGGTCAGAATCACCCTGTCTTGGGGCAATTCTATTTTAGAAGAAGCTGGAATTCCCGAACAAGATAACTTGAATAGTTTAATCGAGATACTAAAGGGTAGAGTAAGCACTAAGAAGCACAGGCCAAGACTTGTATTATCTCTCGCTACAGCATTACCCAAAGTCAAACAAGAAATTTTGGCAGACCCTGAAAGCTTTTGGGATATGTACGACAAGGTTTCTCGACAGCATCCGGGAAAAGCATTTGACTATGCAAAAGAGTTTTCTTCAGGCATTATTCAGATGGGTCCCCCGCTTATATGCAATTTCTTCAAAGAACTCGGCCTATTGTACTATGTCAAAACCGATGTTCATCTTGGCAACTTCTTGAAACAGTTAGCTTCCTCCTGCAAGAAACTCAAAGAACCAAAAGAGCAGTTCATACTTACATGGCTTGTGGCAAGAGAAATCGGAATGGAGCCATTTTTCCTGGACAAAATCCTTTATGTGGGTGGGAAGTATGCGAAGGACCAATTGACCCATTTATTCGAACGTCATCACTCAGAGTATCTCGCAACAGTGGAACGTCTCGTTTTACAGATACCAGCACTTTTATAGATTCTCCTTTTCCAAGTAGCCATGTAGGGTAGGCTTTGCCCACCAAGACCGCTAACAACATGTTGTGAATCGAAAAAAACAGGGCCATCGGACTGGTCTCTAAGCCGGAACTTACGTACGATATGAATACTAATGAGCCGCTGATACCGAAGCATGGTGGCTACCGAAAACTCAGGAGTTTTCAGGTGGCGCAACTGATTTATGACATAACGGTCCGTTTTTGCGACCGCTATGTCGAAAAGCGCAGCCGCACTCACGACCAGATGGTGCAGGCGGCGCGGTCGGGGGTGCAGAACATTGCCGAAGGAAGTCAAGCATCGGGAACCTCGAAAAAGACCGAAATTAAACTCACTAATGTAGCGCGGGCCAGTCTGGAAGAGCTGCGGCTCGACTATGAGGATTTTCTGCGCCAGCGCGGCCTGCCGATTTGGGATCGTGACGACCACCGCAGGCAAAGACTGATCGACCTCCGCTGCGCCACCGCCGATGAAGTAGTACAGTGGGTGCAGGCAGAGCATGATTGTGGACTGCGTGGACGAGACAGACTAAGTGGACAAAAGCGTCAGTCTACGAAATCCACGGTGCCCACTTACCCCGAGCTTGCCGCCAACGCCGCACTGGTGCTGCTGGCGGTCGCCTGCAGCCTGCTCGACCGCCAGCTCGCCGCACAGGCTAAGGCGTTCGAAACAGAGGGCGGCTTCACCGAGCGCCTCTACCGCGTACGTTCCAAAAAACGGTCATCACGCCCTCCGTCCACCCGGTCCACCAAGTCCACCCCGTCTACCAATATTGAGGAATAACCATGCTCGACACCGACATCAAACGCCGTATTGACACCGCCCGCGATATTCTGGTCGGCATGGTACTCAATCCCATGAGCCAAGACGGGAACAATGGGGGGGCAAAGCCCACTCTACTGGGTTAGGTGTAACCTTTTTCCCTGAGTTGTTCCCGGGACGGAATGCCGGCCCGGCCTCCCAGCTTAAGGCTGACCATGGCCGCGGCCCACGCGGCAAGATCAAGACTTTTGCAGGCATCCCATCCCTGAGTCAGGCCGTAAATAAAGCCCGCGTGAAAGACATCGCCGCAGCCCGTGGTATCCACGGCTTCCACCGGATAGGCAGGCCGCTCAATAATCGCGCCCTCGGCCAAGGCCACATAGCCTTTCGGCCCCAGGGTTACGCCAACAACGCGGGGGCCAAGCCCGGCCAGCCTGTAGCAGGCCTCCAGCGGTTTGTCCGCGCCCACCAAAGCCTTCGCAAAGGTTTCCGAGGCCAGAAAATAATCGCTCAACCGGGCGAGGTCCAGCATGCCCTCGCGGAGGGAGCCGGCGTCCACAACTACCTGAACTCCCGCCTCCTTGGCGGCCTTACAAGCGGCAAGGGAGGCCTCGATAAAAAGGCCGTCGGTGTGGAGTATTTTGGCCTTGCGGATAAGGCCGTAGTCGATCTCTTCAGGGGTTGGAGGAGGACCGGTGGGCCTTCGCCAGAAGATCGTGCGCCTCCCTACTCCGGGTTCAGCTACAATAAAAGCGAACTGAGAGGCAAACCCCTTCCTGACCAGGATACCACCGGTATCTATGCCTTCAGCATCCAATGAGGCCTTGATGCTGCCGCCGAACAGATCATCCCCCACCACACCGGCAAAGGTACACGAAACGCCCCAGCGGGCCAGGGCGACCAGGGCCGTAGCCACCGGCCCGCCGCCCTGCACGACCATGTCGGAAAACTCGCACTTCACATCCGGCGGAGGATAGGCGTCCACTTTTCCGATATAATCCAGGCAGCACTGTCCCAGACCAAAAACCTGAAAGGAGCGCATTCGGGTTACTTGAACACCAACATCGGACAACCTCCGCAGACATCAAATCCGGGATAGGATTCCCCTTTGCGCAGGAACGAGACTCCCCTGTTGCGAATGGTCCTTTCCAGCATCCTCTTCGCTACCGCCTCTATCTGATCACCGGGGACAGCCACGTTCATCTCTCCCCGTTCCGTCTTTCCCGATGTGTAACTCCCGCTGCACATGGTATTCATGTTGACCCTGCCGGTTTGATAGGCTATCACATCGCCGCCGCAGACTGCAGAGCCTACCATCTGGGTAACAGGCAGGAGATGCACATCCATCGCCGCCATGTAATCGTTTAGAATATGATAAGCCTGAAAGGGGGTGCAGGTAACGTGAACAACATCCGGGGCAACCGGGGTCTTTTCCAGGGGAGAGGTCAAAAAGCCTTTTAATTTCCCCTCGGGCAGCCTGGGCCTGGCCCTGGCGAATTTTTCCGCCTGCCCCCGATCCTTGGCATACTTCATATGCCTTGCTGCTTCCTTATCATCGAACGGCCTCCAGCCGAAGACATATTTTGCGCTTTCGCACCGGAGTTTTTCTTCCCCGCTTACCAGAATGTACCCGGAAGACCTTGACGCGGCAATGAAGGCGCAGAAGGTTATGGGGTGCAGCGGAATCCTGTCCGGTTTGTATTGCCCCATCTCCTCTTCATCAAAGAAAAACTTCACCGCGACCGGCGGGAAGTCGAGCTTAAGGAGTCTCTCAAATATATCTGATGCTTCCTGATATGAGAGTTTGTCTTTTTCAGCCAGGGCAAAAAGGTCATCTGTTCTCGCCATAACGCAATCCTCAAAAAACTCCGTCGTCTTTTATAGGTCCACCCAACTTACAATCTCCCCCAGCGACACGCGGTTGCTCCGGAATTTATTGTAGGGTGAATCTGCATCCGGATAGCCGACGGCTATGCCGATAACGAACTTCTTGCCGGGGGGCACGGATAGGTGCGCCCGGATGATATCCGGGTGGCGAACGGCGGCGGCCAGAACGCAGGTGCCCAACCCTTCCCTCCCGGCCAGGAGGCAGATAGTCTGGGTGACGCTCCCGCAGTCAAAGAGTGAATAGTGGCCAAGATTTTCTCCCATGAGGATAAAGATGACCGCCGGAGCGCCGAAAAAGGCGTACATCTTCTGATAGTGTGCATTTCGGGCCGCCTTATCCTCGCGGGCGATACCGAAGGTCTCAAAAAGCCCCCTACCCACCTGCTGATAGCGGCCCTTATAAGGCTCATCCCACTCCGCCGGCATGGAAATATCGGGATTGTCCTTTGCGCCCTCTGCCAGGCGGCAGCAAAAATCCTTACCGATCTTCCCTAAAGCCTCTCCGCCCACGACCAGAAATTCCCAGGGCTGGGTGTTGCCCCAGGAAGGGGCCCAGCGGGCCGCATCCAGGATATTCTCAATCACGGTCTTTGGAACCGGGTTGGGCAGGAAGGCCCGTGTGCTCCTGCGATTCCGAACGGCTTCTGCTATATCCATGATCCCTCCTTTTTTACCGCAAAGAGTTTTTTTCTTACCACAGAGTCACAGAGAATACAGAGATATTGTTTTTGCCCATGGGGAGAAAGAAAAAACCGCTGTGACCTCAGTGCCTCAGTGGTGAATAAATCTTCATTCCTCTCTCACTTGACCATCCGCTTTATCCCTTGCTTTAAGATAGGCACATTAAAGTTAATTAGGAGACCTACTTTGATACCGGTCAATTTTAGATAGGTCAAAAGCTGGGCCTTGTGTATAGGCTGCAGAGCATCACAGGCTTTTAATTCAAGAAGTAACCTGTTTTCCACGAGCACATCCAAACGATAGCCGCAATCTAATTTGATGCCCTTGTACTCTATAGGAAGCTCCTTTTGCCTTTCATAAGGAATTTGCCTTAATTCAAGCTCACGACACAAGCATTCCTCATAAACAGATTCCAATAGGCCGGATCCAAGAATCTTATGAACCTCAATGGCTGCGCTGATGACTTCACCGGAAAGATCGTTTATATCCATTTGAACATGCATAGCGAGCGCATTTCCGCTGCTTGCAGCGGGGTTAGCGAGCGAATACGATGCATTTTACCTTGCATACGGAGATTCCCCGTCCGCCGTAGGCGGGCTGCGGGGAGCTTCAATCTGCCTTTATTACGGAATTTGATCTGCGGATATCTCCAGGCAAATCAAAATGCTCTTACTCTCGGTGCCCTCTGTGCCTCTGTGGTGAATAACTCTTTCCCTCTATTTCTTCCGCCAGATGGGGCCGCGCGGCGTGTCGATAACCATTATACCATGAGCGGAGAGTTGTTCGCGCATCTGATCGGCCAGTACCCAATCTTTTCTCTCGCGGGCCTCTTCCCTCTTCTCAATCAGGGCCGCAATCTCCGGAGCGAGCGTCTCTTCCTTGAAATCCATGATTCCGAACACGGCATCCAGCTTTTTCAGGACGGCCAGGGTGTAGGCGATCTGGTCGCGATCCAGCTTACGAGCATCCATAATCGGGTTTATCTTTTTGATGAAGTTGAAAAGGGCGGCCAAGGCCCCGGCCACATTCAGGTCGTCATCCATGGCCACGATGAATTCCTGCTCCAGGGTCGATACATACGTGGCCGCCTCCGGATGCGGTTCTCCGGGGATAAGCACATTCAGACGGTGGATGAGATCGTCCAGCCTCCTGAGCGAACTCTGCGCTGCATCGAGGCTCCGGTAGGAAAAACGCAGGGGTTTCCGATAATGCGTAGAAATAAGAAGGAAACGAATCTCCCGGCCGGTATATCCCTTTTCCGGCAGGTCCCGTAAGGTAATAAAATTACCGGCTGAACGGGACATCTTCTTGCCGTTTACCATGACCAGGGCGCTGTGCAGCCAGTATCTGGCCATAGCCTTGCCGGTAAAGGCCTCGGCGATGGCGATCTCATTTTCATGATGCGGGAAGATCAGATCACTCCCGCTGGTATGGACATCAAAGGTCGGACCGAGATACTTGAGGGACATGGCGGCGCATTCAATGTGCCAGCCCGGCCTGAGATTCCCCCATTCAGTCTTGTAAAAAACACCCTTTTTCAATTCAGACAGGCTGGAACGTTTCAGGAGGGTAAAATCCATGGGGTTGTCTTTCTCATACTCATCGAGATCAACCGTAGTCCCGACCTTTATCTTGTCCAGTTTTATGCGCGACAGGCGTCCATAGTGCGGAAACTTGGAAAGGTCGTAATAAATGGAGTGGTGTTTTTCATAGGCATAACCCTTTTCGAGAAGGGTCCTGGTCATGGCCAGCATGTCTTCCACGTGCTCGGTAGCCCGCGGATAAACCGTGGCCCGTAAGACACCGAGCGTATCTATATCCTGCATGAATTCCCGGATATACCTTTCCGTAAACTCTTTTAAGGACTGTCCGGCCTGCTCGGAACCCTGGATGGTCTTGTCGTCTATATCCGTGATGTTCATAATATGGGTGACCGCGTAGCCTTTGAACTCCAGGTAGCGTCTGATTAAATCTGCGGCTATAAAGCGCCGGCAAATCCCCAGGTGCGCGAGCTCATGCGCGGTCGGGCCGCACGAGTACATACCTGTCTTACCCGGCGCAATAGATTCGAAGACCTCTTTTTTTCGGGTCAGGGTATTGTAGAACTTCAGTTGGGAGGCGGTCTCCTTAGAGGGTGCTTTGATCTCTTTGGCAAAGAGATCGGTGCTCAGATACCGGTCACCGCCATCGGGGAAGATCGTGACAATAATCCCCTTTTCCATGCGCCGGGCGACTTCCAGGGCCGCGGCCATAGCCGCTCCGGAACTCATGCCGACAAAAAGCCCCTCTTCTTTGGCCAGGCGGCGGGCCATAGCAAAGGCCTCTTCATCATGGATATTTATGATCTCATCCAGCCTGTTTTTATCGAAGATGCCGGGCTTGTAGGATTCCTTCATGTTCTTCAGGCCCTGAATCTTGTGCTTTAAGTAAGGCTCGACGCCTATAATTTTCACGGCCGGATTTTGCTCTTTGATATAACGGGAAACACCCATAGCCGTCCCGGTCGTCCCGAGACCAATGACAATGGCGCTGACCTGCCCCCCGGTCTGTTCCCGGATCTCCGGCCCGGTGCCTGTATAATGGGCCTTCCAGTTATTTTCATTATTAAACTGGTCGGTCATAAAATAACGCTCCGGATATTCGCGGGCCAAGGCATAGGCCTCCTCAATGGCCCCATCCGTGCCCAGGTTGGCCGGGGTGAGGATTATCTCCGTCCCAAAGGCCTCCAAAATCCTACGTCTTTCTATACTGGCGGATTCAGACATGACCAGCATACAACGGTAGCCCTTGACCGCGCTTACCAGGGCCAGGCCGATGCCGGTATTGCCGCTCGTGGCCTCGAGCACGGTCATCCCCTTTTTCAGCCCCCCGGTCTCTTCCGCAGCCTCGATCATGGCCAGAGCCACACGGTCCTTAATCGACCCGCCCGGATTGAACATCTCCAGTTTGGCCAGGATGGTAACGTTCCGGTAAGGATTTATGCGTATGATGGGTGCAAGAGGGGTGCGCCCGATATGGTCAAGGATATTCCCGTATTTTTCGATCTCCAGCCTGTCAGATGGTTTCATGAGCGCTGCCTTTCGTCAGCAGGAAAATGAACCCGTTCCGTTCGTCAGAGACACCTTTTGAAAACAGACCTGCTGTGGGAGTACCGGGGAAGATATAAAGAGAAAGGTTATACGGGGGTAAGTTGCTCAGGCGGGAACTCTCTTCGCCCAGTGTCTGGAGCGCGCCCTTTAAACGGGCATCGTCCAGGTCTTTAATGTCCTCCCCTGCCCGGGAAGACGTAGCAAGGCGTTTAACTGCCTGCCTTACATAAGCTTTAATCAAAGTTACAGCCTCTGACGCCCTGCCTTGCTCACGGATTTCCAAGACCTCAGGAAAGTCCCGGCCGCTCAGATCAGGGAGTGGAATCGTCAAAATGAGTTCATTGGGCGGTAACAACTCCAGCGCCGCAGGCCTGTCTGTGAAGGGTATCCCGGCCCCGTGAAAGCCTTCCTCAAACAGGCGTGACCAAGCCTTAAGCCGGGTGGCAATGGAAATGGTATCCTCCCTATCGGGTATGGAGGCGGGTGCGGCATGAGAAGGCCTTTCTCCATCTATCAAAAGCTCCGACCACAGCTTACTCTCCTGCATGCTGACCTTGAAGTCCAGGCGTGCCGTCTCGTCTTCCCGCTGGTCGTGTTCCTGCGCCAGGTGCAGGAAGAGCTGGATTGCGGGAAGTTCGTCAAAGGCCGGCGGCATAGACTCTTCACCCCTGAGTGCGGCCATTATCTCTCCATACCCCTCTACACCGGTCCCTGACTCCTTGATATGCTTCAAACAGCCAAGCTGGCCGGAGTTGAAGACAAAATCGCCCCAGGACAGGATCTCCCGCACTCTTCGCTTCAGGGCCGGCAGCTCAGAACCGGCCGGAAGGGGGGCTTCCAGACGGAGAAGGCCGGACCTTACCATCTCCGGATAAAGCGGCGATGACTGCCATTCGGAGGGCTGATAAAGGACCAGGCTGTCAAAAAAGAAGAGGACGCTCTTAAGCAGTCCTTCCCGGGTATACGTAAACGGAAAGTAGAGTGCGGAAAGAGGTTCTCCTTTAACTTTCTGCTTCTCCATACTTTTAGAAACCACCTGCTATAAAGAAATTGTCTTATAGTTCTTAGCAAGAAAGATAACCATTGACAAGATTCTTTTTCAACACCTATTATTTAGCCAAGTTCGAAGCTGAAAGCTCAAGCTTGATATTTAGTTTTGAATCAGGAACTCAGGAAATCAGGAAAGTATTTTTGAGAAATTGATTTTCAGCAGTTCGGCTTCTGGTTGCTCTGTTCTTTCATGAGTTCGTGAGTTCCTGATTAACAGCCTTTTCTGAGCGCAGGACTGTTTCAAGCACCTAAGGTGTCACGATATTTAGTCATTTGGCATTAATTTGAACTTTGGATTCTGGAATTTGAAATTATACACAAATCCTGGAGGATATTACCTTGCATATTCTTTTGACCAATGATGACGGGATACACGCCAAGGGACTCCATGCCCTTTATGACGCCCTGGCTCCGCACTACAGGGTCTCCGTGGTTGCCCCGGAAAGTGAGCAAAGTGCGGTTGGACACGCGATCACACTCCTAAATCCCCTCCGCGTCCGTGAAATACGTCTCAATAAAAATTTCCTCGGCCTGGCGGTTTCAGGAACACCGGCCGATTGCGTAAAGATCGCCATCAATGAAATCCTGGATACGCCTCCGGATATCGTGCTTTCCGGCATTAACCTCGGGGCTAACGTGGGGATAAATGTCCTTTATTCCGGTACGGTCTCCGCGGCCACCGAAGGGGCCATATTAGGCATCCCCTCTATAGCCGTATCTTTAAATACCTTTAAAGACCCCGACTTTTCCTTTGCCGCTCATTTTATCCGCAAGCTCATCAGGCACGTAACTGAACTGGAGCTGGACTCGGCCACCTTACTTAACGTCAACATACCGGCCGTCCCGCCGGAGGATATCCGCGGCATCGCATTAACCCGTCAGGGAATTTCCCGCTTTGTGGAACGGTTTGACAAACGTATGGATCCCAGAGATAATGTTTATTACTGGCAGGCGGGAGAAACCCATTTCATGCGGGAGGGAAAAGACATAGATACCTGGGCCCTCTCCCGCAACCTGATATCCATTACGCCCCTGCACTTCGACCTCACCAACCATACCGAATTGAACCGCATGCGCCAGGCAAAGATTCTAAAGGATATATTGAAGTCCTGACCATAGCTTGACAGGCCCTGTCCGGATGCTTAACTTGGTGGCATAGAAAATTCTTTTTAGGATGAAAAGGAACGCAGATTTTGTGGAGGAATTATGCGATTCGAAAAATTAACCATAAAATCCCAGGAAGCCATACAAAGCGCCCAGCAACTCGCGGAAAGCAAGGGGCATCAGCAGATAGAGCCGGAACATCTGATGGCCGCGCTTCTGGAACAACCGGAGGGTCTTGTCCCCGCTATCTTGAAAAAAACAGGCGTCGATCCGAAAGCGGTTATGGCCGGAGTGGAGCAACGGTTGGAAAGTCTCTCCAAGGTTTCCGGCACAGGCTTTCAAGGGGCCTATATCTCGCCCCTCTTAAAAAGTATGCTGGACCGCTCCCTTAAGATAGCCGAGGAGATGCGGGACGACTACGTCAGTCAGGAACATCTCCTCATGGCCATGCTGGAGACAAAAGGCTCAGCAATAGCGGATATCCTCCAGCAAAAAGGCATCAGCCGCGAGACGGTGATGCAGGCCCTTCTCAGTATCCGGGGCAGTCAGAGGGTGACCGATCCGAACCCGGAGGAAAAATATCAGGCCCTGGAACGCTACGGCCGGGACCTTACGACCCAGGCCCGGTCAGGTAAGCTTGACCCGGTCATAGGCCGCGATGAAGAGATCCGCCGCGTTATCCAGGTGCTTTCCAGACGGACCAAAAACAACCCGGTACTTATCGGTGAACCCGGGGTCGGCAAGACCGCTATTGTAGAAGGCCTGGCCCAGCGCATTGTCGGCGGGGATATACCGGAGACCCTGAAAGACAAACAGGTGGTAACCCTGGACATGGGCGCCCTGGTCGCCGGCGCTAAATACCGGGGGGAGTTTGAGGATCGTTTGAAGGCCGTATTAAAAGAGATTCAGGAGAAACACGGCCAGATAATCCTGTTTATCGACGAGATGCATACCCTGGTCGGCGCCGGGGCGGCCGAGGGGGCTATTGATGCCTCAAACATGCTCAAACCGGCCCTGGCCCGTGGTGAGCTGCATTGTATCGGGGCCACCACGCTCGATGAATACAGAAAACATATCGAGAAGGACGCGGCCCTGGAACGCAGGTTCCAGCCGGTACTGGTCACCGAACCGAACGAGGAAGACACCATATCTATCTTACGCGGGCTTAAAGAAAAATATGAGGTTCATCACGGCGTACGCATTAAGGACTCGGCCATAGTAGCGGCCGCCACCTTATCAAACCGGTATATAACCGACCGCTTTTTACCGGACAAGGCCATTGATCTCATCGATGAGGCGGCCTCTAAACTGCGCATCGAGATAGACAGCCTCCCCGGCGAAATTGATGAGGTACAAAGAAAGGCCGTACAACTTGAGATCGAGCGTGAGGCCCTGCGCAAGGAGACAGATGTGGCCTCCAGGGAAAGATTGGAGAAGATCGAGAAGGAATTAGCGGATTTGCGTGAAAAAAGCGATGCCATGAAGGCCCACTGGCATAGGGAAAAAGAGGTTATCCAGAATATACGCTCCATTAAGGAAAAGATTGAAGAGGCCAAGAATAAAGAGGCCCAGGCCGAAAGAAACGGCGACTTGGCCAGGGCCGCAGAGATTCGCTACGGCCTGCTTCCGGATCTGGAGAAACAACTCGAGGCGAATAAAAAGGAACTGGAAGAATTGCAGGCCGATCAGAAGATGCTTAAAGAAGAGGTGGATGAAGAAGACATAGCCGAGGTGGTTTCTCGTTGGACCGGGATACCGGTCTCCCGTATGATGGAAAGCGAGAAACAAAAGCTCATCCACATGGAAGACCGCCTGCGCCGGCGCGTAATCGGCCAGGAAGACGCCATCCGCGCCGTAGCCAATGCCGTGCGCCGGGCCCGTTCCGGCCTCCAGGATCCCAACCGCCCCATCGGCTCTTTCATCTTTATGGGACCGACGGGTGTAGGCAAGACCGAGCTGGCCAAGGCCCTGGCCGAGTTTATGTTTGACGACGAACAGGCCATGGTGCGCCTGGATATGTCCGAATTTATGGAGAAACACTCCGTGGCCAGACTTATCGGCGCCCCTCCGGGGTACGTCGGCTATGAAGAAGGGGGGTATCTAACGGAAGCGGTACGCCGCCGGCCCTACACCGTACTGCTCTTTGACGAGATAGAGAAGGCCCATCCCGAGGTCTTTAATTCACTCCTGCAGATACTGGATGACGGCCGCATGACCGATGGTCAGGGGCGAACCGTGGACTTCAAGAACACCATTATCATCATGACCTCCAATATAGGCAGCCAATATATACAGGATTTGGGCGAAAAAGACCGGGAGGAGATGGTGCGAAGGGTCATGGATGCCTTGCATACACAGTTCAGACCGGAATTTCTGAACCGGATCGACGAGATAATCATTTTCCACGGCCTGGAGATGGAACAATTGGAAAAGATTATCGACATCCAGATCGAACTCCTGAAGAAGCGTCTCGCCGACCGGCACTTCAAGATCAAGCTGACCGACGGGGTCAAGGAATTCCTGGCCAGGGTCGGCTTCGATCCGGTCTTCGGGGCCAGGCCCCTTAAGAGGGCTATCCAGAAGTATATACAGGACGGCCTCGCCCTGAAATTGCTGGAAGGGGCATTTCAGGAAGGAGATTCGATCCTGATAGACACGGACGATAAGAAAGAAATCGTCTTTAAGAAAGCAGCGTAAGATGCAGAATTCAGAATACAGGAGACAGAAGTCAGATAAAACATATCTCAAAGGAGGATTTACTTATGCCGATTGTCAAATGGGAACCTTTCAGGGATTTATTGTCTTTACAGGAGAGGATGAATCGACTTTTCGAGGAAAGCCTGGGCCGCACGGGAAAAAGAGAGGAATTAATCCAGGGCAGTTGGGCGCCCCCGGTGGATATTTATGAGACAGCAGAGGCGATAGTCATACAGGCCGACCTGCCTGGCTTGAATCAGGAAGACATCCGGGTGGAGATGAAGGATAACACCCTTGCCCTGAGCGGGGAACGGAGATTCCAGAAAGATGTTAAACAGGAAAACTACCACCGTATCGAGCGTTCTTACGGGGTATTTACCCGTTCTTTTGCCCTGCCCGCTAGTCTGGAGGCGGACAAGATCAAGGCGAAATTCTCAAATGGGGTACTGGAAATCATCGTCCCTAAACAGGAAGAAGCCAAGCCTAAGCAAATAAAAGTGAATATAGAATAACCGCTATCGGGCGTGCCGTACGGCACGCCCTTACCCTTTTAAGCACAGAGCACACAGAGAATTTCTTTAATAACAAGGCGTTAGATAATTCTTTATTCCATACCCTCCGTGACCTCTTAGTTTTTATTTCCATTTCCTCCGTAAGTGTTCAGAATGTATAATTCAGGAGTCGGAAGACAGGAGACACGATACCGGGGGCCCATTTTTTCTTAACCCCTTCTGTATTCTGTGTTCAGGCTTCTGACTTTTGCCCCCCCTTTTATTTCTCGGTGCCCTCTGTAGTTTCATTGTCTTTCACGAAAGCTTTAGTGTTACCGTTTTTTATTTGAAAATTACAACGGATATGTTAGTAATAATATCCTATTTTTCTTAACTTTCAGGGCTGGTTGTGAAAAAACATATTTCCATATTCCTTTCCTATCTAAAGATAGAAAAGAACTACTCTCCGCATACCCTGCGCAATTATGAGAGCGATCTTTTACAATTTGCCTCTTTTCTGGGTGATAAGGCGACTATTGAGGCCATCGACCATCTGTCCATCCGCAATTTTCTGGCCCACTTATACGCCAGGAATAAGCGTTCCTCCATAGGGCGCAAACTTGCCTCCATCCGCAGTTTTTTCCGTTACCTGGTCAAACGCGGGTTTTTGCCGCATAATCCCGCGGAACTGGTTTCCAGCCCCAAACAGGAAAAATTTCTGCCTACGTTCTTGCCTGTGGATGAGATTTTTGCCCTGGTGGAATCGCCGAAAGGGAACGAGTTTTTGACCTTACGGGACCGGGCTATCCTGGAACTCCTTTATTCTTGCGGTCTGCGTGTCGGTGAACTTGTGGCCATGAATACGGATAGCATAGATTTTCCCCTGGGTATAGCGCGCGTGATGGGCAAGGGTGGTAAGGAGCGCATCGTGCCCGTCGGCAGCCGGGCATTGGAGGCCCTTAAGGAGTACAAGGAGAAAAGTCAGAAAACCATGCGCAAAACCGGCGCGCAGGATGTGGATCCGCTTTTTATCAATAGCCGCGGCGGCCGGCTTACTGCCAGGAGTGTAGAACGGCTGGTCGGAAAATATGGCGAGATGGCCGGGCTATTCAAGCACGTGTATCCGCATGCCTTAAGGCATACGTTCGCCACCCATCTCCTGGACATGGGCGCGGACCTGCGCTCCGTGCAGGAGATGCTCGGCCATGTCAGCCTTTCTACCACACAGAAATACACCCATGTCGGCCTGGACAAACTGATGGCCGTTTACGACAGCGCCCATCCCAAGGCCAAAGGCAATAAGTAAGTGAGGAGTCTGCATAAATGAAAAATGCCCCGGAAGACATAAGAGGGACGACGATACTGGCCGTGCGCCACAGAGGAGAGGTAGTGGTGGCCGGAGACGGTCAGGTAACCCTGGGCAACACCATCATGAAGCACCAGGCCCGTAAGGTGCGCCGCCTGTACCAGGATAAGGTCATTACCGGTTTTGCCGGGGCTACCGCCGATGCCTTTACCTTGTTTGAGCGGCTGGAACAAAAGCTGGAAAAACACTCCGGCAACCTGGTCCGTTCCGTAGTGGAACTGGCCAAAGATTGGCGGACAGACCGGATACTTAGGCGCCTGGAGGCCTTCTTAATAGCCGTGGATATGGAACATTCCTTTCTTATTTCCGGGGCAGGCGACGTTATCGAACCGGATGACGGGGTTCTGGCCATAGGTTCCGGCGGCCCCTATGCCCTGGCCGCGGCCCGGGCCCTGGTCTCGTCTTCAGACCTTGATGCCGAGAGTATTGCCAGAGAGGCCATGCGCATTGCCGCTTCAGTCTGCATCTATACTAACGAAATAATAGTGGTAGAAAAATTATGATCGACATGGAGACCTTAACCCCGCGCCAGATTGTAGCTGAACTGGACAAGTACGTAGTCGGACAGGCCGAGGCTAAACGCGCGGTAGCCATTGCGCTTCGAAACCGCTGGCGGCGGCAACAGGTTCCTGAGGAACTGCGCGATGAAATCGCCCCCAAGAACATAATCATGATCGGGCCTACGGGTGTGGGCAAGACCGAGATCGCCAGACGTCTGGCCAAGCTTACCCAGTCGCCATTCTTAAAAATAGAAGCCAGTAAGTTTACCGAAGTAGGCTATGTGGGCCGGGATGTGGAGTCTATGATTCGCGACCTGACCGAGCTGGCGGTAAACATGGTCAAGGCTGAGGAACGGGAAAAGGTAAAGGTCAAGGCCGCGGAGATCGCTGAGGAGAAACTGCTGGATATCCTTCTGCCGCCGGTGCGGGGAACCGCTCCAGCGCCGCTTTCCGGGACGTTACCGCCGGAGCAGCCGCCCCAGCCGTCAGCGGAAAGGACTGAGACCCGCGAAAAATTACGTAAGCTTCTTCGCAATGGGAAGTTAAACGATCGTTATGTAGATCTTGAGGTCTCACAGAGGGCTGTGCCCGTAGTTGAGGTATTTTCTGCCGCAGGCCTGGAAGACATGGATATTAATTTAAAAGAGATGTTCGGGAATCTCTTCCCTGCAAAGACAAAGAAACGGAAGGTAAAGGTGCCGGAGGCCCTGGAGATTCTGGCCCAGGAAGAAAGCCAGCGCCTGATTGATATGGACGCGGTTACGGAGCAGGCCAGAAAACGTGTTGAGCAGACCGGCATTATCTTTCTGGATGAGATCGACAAGATAGCCAGCCATGAGCACGGACATGGCCCTGACGTATCGCGCCTCGGCGTACAGAGAGACCTCTTGCCCGTCGTGGAGGGGACAACGGTCAATACCAAGTATGGCCTGGTCAAAACCGATCATATCCTTTTCATCGCCAGCGGGGCCTTTCATATGGCCAAGCCCTCGGACCTGATTCCCGAGTTGCAGGGCCGTTTCCCTATAAGGGTAGAACTAAAGGCCCTGGGCAAGGGTGATTTTGTACGTATTTTGACCGAGCCGCAAAATGCGCTGGTTACCCAGTACCAGTCCCTCATGGCCACGGAAAAAGTAGAACTTATATTCGAGCCCGACGGCATTGAGGAAATCGCCTCCATAGCCACAGTGGTTAACGAACGTACCGAGAACATCGGCGCGCGGCGGCTGCACACGGTCATGGAAAAACTTCTTGATGAGATATCGTTTAATGCCCCGGAGATGACCAATATGTCTTTTACGATAACGGCCGGTTACGTCCGTGACAGATTAAACGAGATCGTCAAGGATGAGGACCTCAGCCGGTTTATTTTATAATAACGAATATGGTGTGCCGAATGGAAGAGTGGGTGGAAAAGGCCAGGGTATTGATCGAGGCCCTGCCCTACATTCAGACATTTTACGGAAAGACGGTGGTCATAAAATATGGCGGACACGCCATGGTCAACAACCACCTCAAAAAAAGCTTTGCCCGGGACGTGGTCCTCATGCGTTATATCGGCCTGCGTCCCATAGTTATTCATGGCGGCGGCCCGCAGATAGGCGAAGTTCTGAAACGCATGGGCATCCAGTCCACCTTTGTTCAGGGTCTGCGCGTCACGGACAGTGAGACCATGAGCGTTGTAGAAATGGTGCTGGGAGGCAAGGTCAACAAAGAGATCGTCACTCTTATCAATCAGAGCGGGGGCCGGGCCGTGGGTCTGGGCGGTAAGGATGGGCGCTTACTACAGGCCAAAAAGATGCATGTTTACCAGTCACGGGGGGAAGACCTGCCCCCTGAGATTATAGACGCGGGCATGATCGGTGAGATCACGGCTGTAGATGCCGCAGTCCTTAAGGCCCTTGAAGACAGCCAGTTTATACCGGTCATCGCCCCTATAGGGGTAGGGGCAGAGGGAGAATCATACAATATTAATGCCGACCTCGTAGCCGGAGCAGTGGCCGGCGCTTTAAAGGCGGCCAAGCTCATCCTGCTCACGGACGTTTCGGGGGTGTTGGATAAAGACGGGGAGCTGGTTCAATCGCTGACTACGGAGCAGGCCGGAAAAATGCTGTCTGATGGTTTTATTACCGGCGGGATGATCCCCAAGGTCAACTGCTGCCTTAAGGCGTTAACCGAAGGCGTAGAAAAGGCCCATATTATCGATGGCCGGATTGAGCATGCCGTCCTCCTGGAGATATTTACCCAGAGCGGGGTCGGCACCCAGGTCATACCATAGGAAGACGAAATATGGACGCAGGCAAGAAAGACTGGATGAGTTTATCGGACCGTTATATTATGCACACCTATGGCCGTAGCCCGGTTACCCTGGTAGAAGGAAAGGGCTGCCGGGTATTCGACTCCGACGGGAAGATGTATCTTGATTTTGTGGCCGGGATTGCGGTCTGTAGCCTGGGGCATGCCCACCCTGAGGTCGCGGAGGCCGTGCGCCGCCAGGCACAGAAACTCGTACATGTCTCAAACCTTTACTATACCGTGCCCCAGATAGAACTGGCCGAACTGCTGATCGAACACTCCTTTGCCGACCAGGTCTTCTTCTGTAACAGCGGGGCAGAGGCCAATGAGGCGGCTATCAAACTGGCGCGAAAATATTCACGAGACCGTTTTGGCGAGGGCCGTTACGAAATTATCTGCCTCCAGGGATCATTTCATGGCCGCACTCTGGCTACCCTCTCGGCCACCGGGCAGGAAAAATTCCACAAGGGTTTTGAGCCCCTTGTGGACGGCTTTAGGCACGTGCCGGCCGGTGACTTAGGAGCCATGAAACAGGCCATAACTGCGAAGACCTGCGCCATCCTTATGGAACCGATCCAGGGTGAAGGCGGGGTCGTATTGTTTTCTCCCGACTATTTACCGGCAGTTAGAAAATTGTGCGATGCGCACGGGCTGCTCCTTATTCTGGACGAGGTTCAGGTCGGTATGGGCCGTACCGGGACCCTGTTTGCCTATGAGCATTACGGGATAAAACCGGACATGATGACCCTGGCCAAGGCCCTGGCCAACGGACTTCCTCTGGGCGCATTTTTGGCCCGGGAAGAGGTTGCCGGTTCCTTTACGCCGGGCACGCATGCCTCGACCTTTGGCGGCAATCCGGTAGTCTGTGCGGCCGCTACCGTGGTTCTAAAGACCCTGCTGGAAGGCAACTTCCTTTCACACTGCCGGGAAATGGGCGGATATTTCAAACAGGGGCTGGAGGATCTGACTGCCCGCTATCCTTCTCTCATTAAGGAAGTGCGCGGCCTGGGACTTATCCTGGGGCTGGGGCTAAAAGTCGATGGCGCTGATTTTGTAACAAACCTTCTCGATAAAGGTTTCCTCATAAACTGTACCCAGGGGAATATATTGCGGTTTACGCCGCCCCTTATAGTAACCAGGACGGAAATCGATTTGCTCCTTGGCGCCCTGGACGAAGAATGCAGGAAAAGACTATGAAAAAAGACCTTTTGGGTATCAACGACCTGACGAAGGAAGATATACGGGCTATTATCACGCGGGCTATGGCCTTTAAGAAAGATAAAGGGGATACTTCTTACCGGCCGCTGGTCGGTAAGACCATCGGCCTCATCTTTGAAAAGGCCTCCACCCGTACCCGCGTCTCTTTTGAGGCCGCCATGTTCCAGCTCGGAGGCAACGTCACTTTCCTGTCCACCCGGGATACCCAGTTAGCCCGTCAGGAGCCGCTGGCTGATACGGCCCGCGTTCTATCCCGGTATCTGGACGGGCTTGTGATACGAACCTTTGCCCAGGAGACGGTCGGAGAGTTGGCGGCTCACGCCACCATCCCGGTGATAAACGGTCTTACTGACCTCTACCATCCGTGCCAGATTCTAAGCGATGTCATGACCGTTATTGAAAAAAAGGGCGCTATAGAAGACTTAAAGGTGGCCTGGGTAGGAGACGGAAATAACGTGGCCCACTCCTGGATCGAGGCCGCGGCCACGCTGGGGTTCGCCCTTTCCCTGGCCTGCCCCAGAGGTTATGGACCACGAACAGATGTCCTGGAACCAGCCCTGAAAAAGGCTCAAAAACCCATCCTGCTTTTCGAGGATCCGGCAAAGGCGGTAGAAGGCGCCGATGTTATCAACACGGATGTCTGGGCCAGCATGGGGCAGGAAGAGGAGGCGGCTGAGCGCCGGAAGGTCTTCAGGCCCTACCAGATCAACAGTGAACTGCTGCGCCGGGCTAAGGGCGATACTATAGTTCTCCACTGTCTGCCGGCACATAGAGGTGAAGAGATAACTGCCGAAGTCCTGGAAGGGCCGCAGTCGGTAGTATTTGACCAGGCCGAAAACAAAATGCACGTCCACAAGGCCATACTGGCCATGATGATTAAATGATTTGAGATCAAGATTGATGAATCCATAAAAAGTAAAAAATACCGCAGAGCCCGCGGAGAACGCTGAGATAACATATTCAATAACCTACAATTTTTCTCTGCGGACTCTGCGTGCTCAGCGGTGAAGAGATTTTTTACAAATCTATTAAGATTAGGCAGGGTTGGAATGGCAGAAAAAGTCAAAAAGATTGTGCTGGCCTACTCCGGCGGGCTGGATACCTCGGTCATACTGAGATGGCTTAAAGAGACCTATCGATGTCCGGTAACAGCCTTTGTGGCCAACATCGGCCAGCCGGAAGACTGGGAAGCCCTCAGAAAAAAGGCCATAGATACGGGCGCAGACAAGGTCTATATAGATGACCTGCGGGATACCTTTGTGCGTGATTATGTCTTCCCTGCCTTTCGGGCCAATGTGGTCTATGAGAGCGGCTATCTCCTCGGCACATCACTGGCCCGGCCGCTTATCGCCCGCCGCCAGGTGGAGATCGCCAGAAAAGAAAAGGCCAATGCCGTCAGCCATGGGGCCACAGGTAAAGGTAACGACCAGGTGCGTTTCGAGCTGAGCTATATGGCTATCGACCCCGGCCTGATTATCATTGCCCCCTGGCGGGAATGGGATTTTAGAGCACGTCAGGACCTCATCAAATTCGCCCGGAAGCACGGCATCCCCGTCCCCACTACCAAGAAAAAACCTTATAGCTGTGACTGCAATCTCCTGCACATAAGTTATGAAGGGGGCATCCTGGAGGACCCATGGCAAGAACCGCCACAGGATATGTTCGCCCTTACTCGCTCGCCGGAAAAGGCGCCGTCAAAACCGACTTATATAGAAATTGACTTTGCTAAGGGAGACCCCGTGGCCATAGACGGGTTAGCCATACAGCCCGTTGACCTCCTGACCGGATTAAACGAGCTCGGGGGGTTAAACGGTATCGGCCGGGTGGACATTGTCGAAAATCGCTTTGTGGGCATGAAATCGCGCGGGGTATATGAAACCCCGGGCGGGACAATCCTGCGCATAGCCCATCAGGCCCTGGAATCGATCACCATGGACCGGGAGGTCATGCACATCCGCGACGGCCTCATCCCCCGCTACGCCGAGATGATCTATTACGGTTTCTGGTTTTCGCCGGAGATGCGCCTCCTGCAAAAGACTATGGACGAGACCCAGACCACGGTGACGGGAACGGTGCGGCTCAAACTCTATAAAGGCAACTGCACGGTCGTAGGCCGCAAATCTGAACAGTCGCTTTACATGCAGGAACTGGCCACCTTTGAAGAAGATGATATCTATCGACAAAAGGATGCCGAGGGTTTTATACGCCTGAACGGATTGCGGCTAAAAGTGCAGGCCTTACAAAGAAAGAGGCGTTCATAAGATATGACACAGAAAAAACCCTGGGGCGGCCGGTTTCGCCAAAAAACATCCGGGTTGGTAGAGGAATTTACAGCCTCCATCCATTTTGACCGCAGGCTTTATCCCTATGATATCGAAGGCAGCATTGCCCACTGCCGGATGCTGGCCAGACAGAAGCTCATCACTAAAGATGAAGCCAGGCTTATCATTAACGGCCTCCGGGCCATAAAGAAAGAGATTGACCGGGGCCAATTTCTTTTTACCCCTTCCCTGGAAGACATCCATATGCATATTGAAAAGGCCCTCGTTGACAAAATCGGGCCGGCCGGGGAAAAACTGCATACCGCCAGAAGCCGCAATGACCAGGTGGCCACTGATGTGCGGCTTTACCTGCGGGATAAGGTGCAGGAGATTATCGGCCTGATTAAAGAATTACAGCAAAGCTTGGTAGGTCTGTCCCGCCGGTACAACGACGTCATTATGCCCGGATACACGCACCTGCAAAGGGCCCAGCCGGTGCTCCTGGCGCATCACCTCCTCGCTTATTACGAGATGTTAAAAAGGGACCGGGAGCGGTTTTCCGAATGTCTCAAGCGGGTTAACGTCCTTCCCCTGGGGAGCGCGGCCCTGGCCGGCACGGGGCTTCCCATTGACCGGCGCTATGTGGCCAAACTGCTGGATTTCCCCTCAGTCTCCGCCAACAGCATCGATGCAGTAAGCGACAGGGACTTTGCTCTGGAGTTTCTGGCGGACTGCTCTATCCTCATGGTACATTTGAGCCGCCTTTCGGAAGAACTTATCCTCTGGTCGAGCAGCGAGTTCTCCTTTATTGAGATAGGCGATGCCTTTTGTACAGGCAGCAGCATAATGCCGCAGAAGAAAAACCCTGATGTCCCGGAACTGGTACGGGGAAAGGCCGGACGAGTCTTCGGCCATCTTCTTTCCCTGCTCACCGTGATGAAGGGGTTGCCTCTGGCCTATAACCGGGACATGCAGGAAGACAAGGAGGCCCTCTTTGATGCGGTGGATACAGTTGCCCGGGTATTGACCGTCTATAGCGCCATGCTGGGGCAGATCGATATCCGGCGGGATAAGATAAATAAGGCCGTGCGGAAGGGATTTCTGACGGCTACGGACCTGGCGGACTACCTGGTTTTACGGGAAGTGCCTTTCCGGGAGGCCCATGCTATCGTCGGCCGGATAGTGCGTTATTGCCTGGATAAGGGTTGCGAACTTACCGACTTATCCTTGGATGAACTTAAAAAATTTTCGGATAGGGTTGAGGCCGATGTCTTCGAATATATCCGCCTGGAAAAGTCAGTAGAAAGCCGGGCCTCAACCGGAGGAACGGCCCGCAGACTGGTACTGGCGGCCCTTAAGGCCGCCGAGAAGGAGCTTAAGTGACAAAGTCTTTGGCCTGGAGAATGGTTATTATTACCGGCCTGGCGCTTGGCCTCCTGGCCTGCGGCAAGAAGATGCCGCCCCGCCCGCCGCGGGAGGTAGTCCCTCAGGCCGTGACCGGGGTTTCCGCCCGTTTGGCGGAAAAGGCCATCGTGCTCGCCTGGAAGCCGCCCATAAAACGCAAGGATGGTTCTCCTTTAACCCGCCTTTCCGGTTTCCGGGTGCTGAGAGCTAGCTATACATTTGCCGAAGATTGTCCCAGATGCCCCGTACACTATACAGACATCTTCAATGTCAGGTGGCCCGGCCCAAACAAGGAAACAGCCGGTGATAATCTGGTGCAATTTGTCGATACCGATCCGGCCTACGGCTATAAATATGTCTATACCATACAGGCCGTAGATGATGACGGCCGTATAGGAGAGGAAGCCAGGCCCGTAATCATCTATTGGGACGCGCCACCCGGTCCGCCGGCAGCCTTCAACGTCCAGACCGGAGATGGTCAGATTGTACTTAGCTGGAAGGCCCCGGAAAGGTTATCAGACGGGTCAGCCGTGGGTGAGCCGCTTTCTTATTATATTTACCGGCGCGAAGGAGACGGGCCGTACGAGCGTCTGCCGGCGGCCGGACTCCTTTCCAATACTGCATTTACAGATACCGCAATAGCCAATGATGCGTTTTACACCTATAGGGTACGCGCCGTACGGTCAGTAAAAACTACCCTTATTGAAGGCCCGGAGAGCGACGAGGTTACAGCCCTCCCTAAAGATATGACGCCGCCGGCCCCGCCTACGGGTCTATCGGCCATAGCTTCACCGGAAGGCATCGTCCTAAGATGGATAGACAATACAGAGTCTGATCTGGCCGGTTATCGCGTCTATAGGCGGACGAAAGAAGAAGACAAGTGGCGATGCCTTTCCCGGGAGCCGGAGAAATCAGGACGCTATACAGACAAAGAGGTACGCAAAGGGGAAGTGTATCATTATGCGGTAACCGCCCTGGATTCTTCGCCCCGGCAGAATGAAAGTATGATGTCCCTTGAGGTCAGGGTATGGGCCGAGTAGTATCTTTTTGAGAGGGGAAAAGGCTTGCATCACTTTAACTACGTCGCTGATGAATTATATTGTGAAAACGTGCCGGTTGCCACTATTGCCGGGGCGGTGGGGACCCCTTTTTACCTCTACAGCCACGCCACATTAAGCCACCATTTCAAGACGTTTGACCAGGCCTTCGGCAAAGTTCCTCATCTGGTCTGTTTCGCTCTAAAGGCCAACTCGAACCTGGCTGTCGTCAGGCTCCTGGCCAACCTGGGGAGCGGCGCGGATATTGTCTCCGGCGGGGAACTATACCGGGCCCTCAAGGCCGGTGTTTCGCCCGACAAGGTCGTCTATTCCGGCGTGGGGAAGCGCACTGATGAGATTCAAGATGCCCTGCGGGCCGGCATCCTGATGTTCAATATCGAGTCTTCTCAGGAGCTTTTGGCCATAAATAAGATAGCGGCCCGGATGAAAAAGAAGGCCCGTATTGCCTTGAGGGTCAACCCTGATGTTGACCCCAGGACACATCCATATATCTCTACGGGACTAAAGAAAAATAAATTTGGCATAGACATCGGGCGTTCTCTTAAAGAATACAGAGAGGCACGCAGCCTTTCCCACGTAGAAATTGTAGGCGTGAGCTGCCATATCGGCTCCCAGATCACAGAGGTAGCGCCATTCATTGATGCCTTAGTAAAGTTGAAGGATCTCATTGCCCGACTGCAAACAGACGGCATTAATATCCGTTATCTGGATCTGGGCGGCGGGTTGGGCATCCGCTACGACCAGGAAGAGCCCCCGCATCCCTTTGCCTATGCCGAGGCCATTATAAAAAACATGCGCGATATGGACGTTACACTGATCCTCGAACCCGGAAGGGTGATTGTGGGGAATGCCGGGGCGCTGGTAACCAGGGTCTTGTACACCAAGAATAATGGGAGCAGGCATTTTCTGATCGTGGATGCCGGCATGAATGATCTGGCCCGGCCCAGTCTTTACGGCTCCTATCATGCCATCTGGCCGGTCAGAGATAAGTATGCCGGAGAAAAGATAAAGGCAGACGTGGTGGGGCCTATCTGTGAATCCGGTGATTTCCTGGCCAGAGACCGGGAGCTTCCGGATTTTGCCCCCGGCGATCTTATGGCGGTTATGAGTGCGGGGGCCTATGGTTTTTCCATGTCTTCCAACTATAACAGCCGGCCGCGGGTGGCCGAGGTTATGGTCAAGGGCCGTGATTTTTCCGTCATCCGGCGCCGCGAGACCCGCCAATCCCTGGTTCGGGGTGAGAAGATACCGGATTTTCTGCAAGGTTCTCAGGTAAAATAGTCCATGGGGAAAAGGCTGTCTTTTTATAAAATGAGCGGCAGCGGTAATGATTTCATCATTATTGACAACCGTTCCGGTCTAGTTGGTGTCAATGAGGGATCCGCGTGGGCCCGCCGACTGTGCCGCCGCAAGGTATCGGTAGGGGCCGACGGTTTAATTCTAATCGAACCTCCCAGTATGTCCGATGCCGATTTCAAGTGGCGATTTTATAATGCCGATGGCAGCGAGGCCGAGATGTGCGGTAACGGCGGGCGCTGTGCGGCCCGTTTTGCCTACGTAAACCGGATAGCCGGTCCTGAGATGACCTTTGAGACCATCGCCGGCTTGATCCGGGCCGAAGTGACCGATCATCGGGTGAAACTGGAGATGGTGCCCCCGCGGGATCTGCGCATGGATATAAAAGTCTTGACAAATCAAGGAAAATACGTTGTACATTTCATAAACACGGGCGTACCGCATGTCGTCCATTTTGTCCCCGACCTGGATAAAGTAAATGTCTCTGAGTGGGGCCGGAGCATCCGTTTTCATGCCGAGTTTCAGCCGGCCGGCACCAACGTTAATCTTGTCCGGGTCTTGGACAGACAAAATATCTCCATACGCACCTACGAGCGGGGGGTGGAGGATGAGACCCTGGCCTGCGGCACAGGATCAGTGGCCGCAGCCATCATCGCCTCTCTGAAACACGGGATTGTACCGCCGGTTCACGTACAAACGCGCGGCGGAGAAATACTTGACGTCTATTTTAAATCCGGCCCGGAGGGCATAAGCCACGTCTTTCTGGAAGGCGAGGCAAAAATTGTCTATGAAGGTCTATTAAGGGAGGAAGAACTATGAAACGGAAAACAGCAGAGATAGCAAAAGGGGCTATGGTGGCTATTGTCACTCCCTTCAAAAAGGGCAAGGTAGATGAGAAGGGCTTAAAAAAGCTCATAGAATTTCAGATTAAAAACGGCACGCACGCTATTATTCCCTGCGGGACAACCGGCGAAGCGGCTACGCTTTCCCACGAGGAACATATGTCTGTAGTTGAGATCACGGTACAGACGGTGGCCGGCCGGGTGCCGGTAGTGGCCGGTACAGGCTCCAATAGCACGTCTGAATCCATACTATTGACCAAACATGCCCAGAAAGCCGGCGCTGATGCGGCGCTGTTAATCACCCCTTACTATAATAAACCCACACAGGAGGGACTCTATCAGCATTTCAAGGCCGTGGCAGATAAAGTCGATATCCCCATCGTTCTCTATAATGTCCCCGGCCGGACCAGTGTCAACATGCTGCCCGAAACAGTGGCCCGTCTGGCTGAGATAAAAAATATCATAGGAATCAAGGAGGCCACGGGCTCATTACAGCAAATCAGCGAGGTTATACGCCTCTCCAATAAGAAATTCAGTCTGGTATCCGGAGACGACTTTACGGTCTTACCTACACTGGCTGTGGGTGGTAAGGGAGTTATCTCCGTGGTATCCAATGTGGCGCCAAAGGACATGGCCGATCTTTATAATGCCTTTGAGTCCCAGGACCGACAAAAGGCCCAGGAACTGCACTATAAACTTCTCCCGCTTTGCCAAGCCATGTTTTATGAGACCAATCCCATACCGGCAAAGACGGCGCTTGGACTCATGGGCATGATTTCGCCGGAACTCAGGCTGCCGCTGTCGCCCATGTCACCGAAAAATGTGGAACGCCTGAAGGCTGTGCTCAGGGATTACGGGCTTATTAAATAAAAAGTTCATAGCTCATGGTTCTTGGCCATCAGCTATGAGCCATGAGCTATCAGCTAATCAAGGGGAGAAAAAATATGATAAAAGCTATTGTGGCGGGCGCTGCCGGCAAAATGGGCGGACGCAATATCCATATGGTGCATCAGGCCGAAGGAATTAAACTGGCAGCGGCCTTTGAAAGGCCGGGACATCCGGCCCTCGGCCAGGACGTAGGAGAGGTAACCGGCCTGGGAAAGATCGGTATCCCGATTTCTGAGGGGCTGGAATCGGTCATTAAAAAGGGGGATGTAATCATCGATTTCACTTTTCATGCCTCGTCTGCAGAACACGTAGCCCTGGCCGCCAAACACAAAAAGGCTATTGTGGTGGGGACAACCGGGTTTACGCCTGAGGAGATGAAAGAGATCAAGAAGCTGGCCAAAAAGGTGCGCTGTGTGCTGGCCCCTAATATGAGTGTGGGTGTAAACGTCCTCTACAAAGTCGTACAAGATGTAGCTGGAATCCTGGGTGAAGGTTATGATGTGGAGATTGTCGAGGCCCATCACCGCCTTAAAAAGGACGCCCCCAGCGGCACAGCCGTAAAGCTGGCCCAAGTGCTGGCCGGGGCCTTAGGCCGCGATTTGGATAAGGTTGGGGTCTATGCCCGCCATGGTATGATCGGTCAGCGAACGAATGAGGAAATCGGCATACAGACTGTGCGCGGCGGCGATATTGTGGGCGAACACACCGTCCTTTTTGCCGGTATCGGGGAACGCATTGAGGTCATCCACCGTGCCCATAGCCGGGATAATTTTGCCCGCGGGGCCGTGCGGGCCGCCAAGTGGATCGTAAATCAGAAAAACGGCATCTATGACATGCAGGATGTACTGGGACTGAGGAAGTGATAGAGCGCTTCGTTCGTTTTGAAGCCGATGGCGCTGCCAGATACGGGCGGCTAGGAAAAAACACCATCCGCAGCATAGAAGGCGATATATTCGCAGAATTTAAAACAGGTAATGAAGAGTATGATCCGGCTAATGTCCGGCTCCTCCCTCCCTGCCGGCCAGGCAAGATTATTGCCCTGGGCCTGAATTATCGTGATCATGCCAGGGAGTTGGGTTTCCCTATCCCGGACGAGCCGTTGATTTTTCTTAAACCGGGAACGGCAGTCATCGGGCCGGATTCATCCATTATGTATCCCCGGATGAGCAAGAGGGTTGACTATGAGGCTGAGCTGGGTGTAGTCATCGGCAAGCGGGCCCGCTTTGTCCCGCAGGATAAGGCCTATGACTACATCCTTGGCTATACCTGTGTAAACGATGTTACAGCCAGAGACTTACAGAGAAAGGATGTACAGTTTACGCGTTCCAAAAGTTTTGATACCTTTGCCCCCATCGGCCCCTGCATTGCCTGCGGGCTGGATCCCTCGCATATCAAGGTAGAATCATACCTCAACGGGGAACTCCGCCAGTCATCCCACACCGGGAATCTTATCTACGGGGTCGCCGAACTGGTCAGCTTTATCTCTAAAGTGATGACCTTGCTCCCGGGCGATATCATTGCTACCGGCACGCCTTCCGGAATCGGCCCTATGGTTCCCGGCGATGTCATAGAAATTGTTGTGGAAAGTATCGGTACGCTGCGCAATACGGTGGAGACGGAGAAAGCTGAAGGCTGAAGGCCCAAAGCTGTATTCTGACTCCTGATTTCTGTCTCCGATCGACTATATATTGGGGACGGATATAATGGCCTTTTTTATTAAGCCGTCAATATGTAGAAAGGTATTTAATAGATATGATCAAAATAGAAAAATCGGAACGACTAAAGAAGCTGCCGCCTTATCTCTTTGCAGAGATAGATCGGATGAAAGAGGAGGTAAAGGCACGGGGGCTGGATGTCATTGACCTCGGCGTAGGAGACCCGGACATTCCTACGCCGCCGCATATAATCACCCGGCTTAATGAAGCGGCGACCGATCCCCAAAATCACCGTTATCCCTCTTATTCGGGCATGAACGGCTTTAAATTTTCCGTGGCCGGATGGTATGAAAGACGCTTCGGCGTCTCTCTGGACCCCCAAACAGAGGTCGTTAGCCTGATTGGTTCCAAGGAGGGCATTGCCCACATCCCCCTCGCTTTCATTAATCCCGGTGATGTGGCCCTGGTGCCGTCACCGGCCTATCCGGTTTATCATATCGGAACTATATTTGCCGGCGGCGAGCCATACTATATGCCCCTTACCAAAGAAAACCATTTTTTACCGGACCTGACTACCATCCCTCCGGAGGTAGCTGAAAAGGCCCGCCTCCTGTTCATTAATTATCCCAACAATCCTACGGCAGCCGTGGCTACGGTGGACTTCTTTAAAGAAATCGTGGCCTTTGCTGAAAAATATAACATTATAGTCTGCCATGATGCGGCTTATAGCGAGATGGCCTTTGACGGCTACAGGCCGCCCAGTTTTCTGGAGGTCGAGGGAGCCAAGGGGGTAGGGATCGAACTCCATTCCCTTTCCAAAACCTATAACATGACCGGTTGGCGCATAGGCTTTGCTGTGGGGAACAAAGAGGTCATCGCCGGATTGGGACAGGTAAAAAGCAATATTGATTCCGGAGTCTTCCAGGCTATCCAGATAGCCGGTATGGCAGCCCTGGATGGTGATCAGACCTGTGTCCGGGAGATGCAGGCTGTTTATGCCGGGCGCCGGGATATTTTAGTCGCCGGCCTGAAAGAAGCGGGGTTGAATGTGGAAAAACCAAGGGCTACCTTTTACCTGTGGGTTGAAGTCCCCCGGAGATATACCTCCGCAGAATTTACTGCCTACCTTTTGAGCAAGGCGGGTATCGTTACTACTCCGGGCAATGGTTTTGGCGCGCCCGGAGAAGGTTATGTTCGTATGGCCTTGACAGTGGGAAAAGAACGCCTCCAGGAGGCCGTCCAGCGTATTAAGAATGTAGGGTTTTAACCTTGGAAGATGTCCTGGCCTATATTGGTATTGGATCCAACCTGGGCGACGCCAAGGCCAATTGTCTTCAGGCCTCAAGTCGCCTGGCTAAGGCTGATAGCAGATTAAAGATACGCCTCTCTTCTCTGTATCTAACGGAGCCTCAGGAATTAAAAACGCAGGGATGGTATGTCAACGCCGCGGCCGAGGTAAAAAGCCCTCTATCCGCACAGGATCTATTTTGCCTTTTACACCATATTGAGGATGAAATGGGAAGGGAAAGGGCAGCCCGATACGGGCCGCGGATTATCGACCTCGACCTTTTATTTTATGACGACATGGTCCTGGACACCGGGGAGCTAATCATTCCTCACCCCAGATTGCATAGGCGCCGCTTTGTCCTGGTGCCCCTTTGCGAACTGTCTCCTGACTTCGAGCATCCGGTGCTCAAAAAAAGGGTTTGTGATTTGCTCAGGGAAGTGCCGGAAAACGGGCAGCGAGTCCGCCGGATAGAGGTTGAAAACTGAGATGAGGCTGCTCATTTATATCATTTTAATATTTGTTGTTTATCAGATTTATAAGGCCGTGCGCAGGGAGTTGGGCAGACCTGAACAAGTAAATCGAAAGAAAGATGATAGTGCAATAACCGCAGAGCTGGTGGAAGACCCGGTTTGTCACACCTACTGCCCCAAAAACGAGGCCCTTACGGCCGTTATGGACGGAAAAAGTTACTACTTTTGCAGTGAAAAATGTAAACAAAAATTTATAGATAGAATACAGGAGACAGAAAACAGGAGTCAGGATAAAACCTACTGAATTCTGACTACTGACTTCTGTATTCTATATTCTGAAAGGAGAGTGTGTATGAAGTTTTTTATCGATACCGCCAACTTGGATGAAATCCGGCAGGCCAATGATATGGGCCTGATCGATGGGGTAACTACAAACCCCTCGCTCATTGCCAGGGAAAACAAGCCCTTCAAGAAGCTCCTGACTGAGATATGCAAGATAGTAAAAGGGCCTATCAGCGCTGAGGTGGTGAGCCTGGAGGCCAAAGAAATGGTTAGAGAGGCTAAAGATCTGGCCAAAATTGCCGATAATATAGTTATCAAGGCGCCCATGACCACGGAAGGGATCAAGGCCACCCGGATGCTCAGCGAAGTGGGCATTAAGACCAATGTCACGCTCATTTTTTCACCGGTGCAGGCCCTGCTGGCGGCTAAAGCCGGCGCAACCTACGTCAGCCCCTTTGTTGGCCGGCTGGACGATATTTCCCAGGTGGGTATGGATGTGGTCGGGGACATTATTTCTATCTATGACAACTATGCCTTTGATACAGAGGTCATTGTGGCCAGTATCCGTCACCCCGGTCATGTCCTAGAGGCGGCCCTGATGGGCGCGGATGTAGCCACTATACCATTCAAGGTTATTGCCCAGTTGGCTAAACATCCGCTTACGGATATTGGAATAGAGAAATTTCTGGCGGACTGGAAGAAAGTAGGCAGTCCCAAGAAATAATTTTCGAGTGGGGGTCACAGAGGGATGCAGGCGAATGCTTTGCGAACCGTGTTGTTCCTCCTTTTTTTAACGATCCTAACGATAGCCGGCCCTATTTCTACACGGGCGGATATTTACTGTTTTACTGATAGCGAGGGCGTAGTTCATTTTACCGATGTGCCTAACGACGAGCGCTATAGGGTCTTCCTCCGCACCAGAAAGACCATAGAACGGACTTCCTATGCTGCTCTTTCGGGTGATATTAAAAGATACGACCCTGTCATTCATGCGGCCTGCCGACGGTTTGGTGTAGATACGAATCTGGTCCGGGCTATAATCAAGGCCGAATCCAACTTCAACTACCTGGCGCTTTCGCCGAAGGGAGCACGGGGTCTGATGCAACTGATGCCTCAGACGGCACAGGATATGTCCGTGTTTGATATTTTTGATCCGGCGGAAAACATATACGGCGGGGTCAAGTACCTGAAACGGCTATTAGGCATGTTCGACGGCAATATACCTTTGGCTTTAGCGGCTTATAATGCCGGCCCGGATAGGGTTGGGAACCGAAGACAAATCCCCATGATTAAGGAGACGCAGGATTACGTACAGAGGGTCTTGCTGTACTTCCGAAATTACAAAAATAGATATGGTTATCAGGAAAATAAGATGCTATGATTACCGCATGGATGAGACAGGACGTATAAACACCTGGAACCTACCTAACAGTCTTACAATCTTCCGCATCTTTTGTATCCCTCTGGTTATGTTTTTTATTAGCCGTTCAGATCAGCCGCTTCCGGCTTTCTGGGCGGCTTTTTTCTTTTCTATGGCCTCTATAACCGATCTCCTGGACGGTTTCCTGGCCCGCAGACAAAAGTGTGTTACCGCCCTGGGTAAACTCCTGGACCCTCTGGCCGATAAACTTCTCATCTCAGCGGCCTTAATCATGCTTATTCCCAAAGGTCGGGTGGAAGCCTGGATGGCATTTCTCATTATCGGGCGGGAGATAGCGGTAACCGGCCTGCGCGGCATCGGGGTTACCGGCGGAGTGGTTATCAACGCCAGCGGCCTGGGTAAGGCCAAAACTATCTTCCAAATCAGCGCCCTTATCGCCCTCCTGCTTCACTTTACTTACCTGGGCATCAACTTTCATCAATTCGGTAAGGCATTGTTATGGCTTGCTCTTATTTTGACGGTGTGGTCCGGGATAGATTATTTTGTTCGCTTTTATCGGTTATTTGGCGAGGAACAGAAGTGACCAGGAGAAGCCCCATGTACTTTCCCCGTCTCTTTACGCCAGGAACTATCGGGACCTGTAATCTGCGCAATCGTATTATCATGCCGCTCTATCCCACCAAGTATGCTGCTGAAAGCAAGGTAAACGACAGGATAAAGGCCTTTTATCAGGTTCGAGCCAGGGGCGGAGTGGCCCTGATCGTGCTGGACTGCCCCTGTCTGGATTATCCCCGCGCCTATAAGGGACCACAGGAACTGCGCTTTGACACAGAAGAGTATGCGTCTGGCATCGCCGGGCTGCTGGACATAATCCACGCCGAAGGCGCCAGGGCCTTTATGCAGCTCAATTATCCCAAAGAAAGAATCTTCAATAAAAAGGTCCCCGGAGCCAGAAAAAAAGGAGAAAGCTGGGTCGTTCCCCTGGCCAATGCCATGTCGCGGGAGGAGGCCACAGAGATAATAGAGGTTATGGCTGCCGGGGCTAAAAGGGCCATGGAGGTCGGCTACGACGGAGTAGAGATACAGGCCAGTTACGGCGATTTGATCGCCCAGCTCCTTTCGCCGCTTCTCAACAAGCGCACGGATGATATGGGCGGGCCTGTGGAAAATCGCTGCCGTTTTTTAACCCGGCTGATCGAAAAAACAAAACAATGTGCCGGCCGGGATTTCCCGGTAATGGTAAAACTGGTCTGTGATGAATTTGTCCCCGGTGGCCTGACTGTAAATGAGGCCGTATCCATGGCCAGATTGATAGAAAAGGCCGGCGCTGATGCCATCATGGCTAATGCCGGCAATAAGGCTACCAAGTTTGTTACCATACCCGGGCATGACTGTGCACCGGGTCTGCTGACAGAGACCGCCGCCCGGATTAAAGCCGCCGTTAACCTGCCGGTCATAGCCATCGGTAAGATAAATACACCGGCCCTGGCGGAAGAGATTATCGCCTCAGGCAAGGCCGATTTCGTGGCTATGGCCAGGGCCTTAATAGCCGATCCGGATCTTCCCAATAAGGCCGCGTCTGGAAATATTGCCGGTATAAGGGCCTGCACCTATTGCTTAGAAGACTGCGCCGACAAAGGAGTACCGGGCTTAGGCCGCGCCTGCACCGTTAATCCCTTTGCCGGTTTTGAATATCGCTGGGATGTGCTTCCGGTCACAGTAAAGAAAAAAATCCTGATTGTCGGAGGCGGCCCGGCCGGCATACAGGCCGCGGTCATAGCCAGTCAGAGGGGGCACAGAGTAGAACTCTGGGAAAAAGAGGCCGAGCCCGGCGGCCAACTACTTTTAGCCGACAAGGCCCCATTCAAAGAAGAGATGTCCGGGGCCTTACGCTACCTGATACATTCCTTAAAACAAAGCACTGCTCAGGCCCGCCTTAACTACCCGGGCGCAGTAGAAAATATAGTCAATATGGCGCCGGACGCGGTTATAGTGGCTACCGGGTCACATCCGATACGTCCACCGATTCCCGGTATGGATTCCGGTATCGTGGTTGACGCCCGGGAGCTTTATGCCAAAAAGGTTCTCCCCGGTCGGAAAATAGTGATTATCGGCGGAGGTGATATCGGGTGTGAAACTGCGGATTGGCTGGCTGAGCCGGGCAGGGAGGTAACCGTGGTTGAGATGCTGCCGGAGGTATTGGGCCGAATGAAAGATATTCCCCGGGCGCGCCTGCTAGCCAGACTGACCAATAAAGGGGTGAACATACTTACGAATACCCGGGTTACAGAGATTAGCGAGGCTATAGTTTCCCTGGAAAAAAAGGACGGTCAGAGACTCCGGATTGAGGCAGATCAGGTGATACTGGCCGTTGGCGCGCGATCGCAAAACAGCCTGGCAGATGAACTTAAGGGAAAAATTAAAGAGGTAATAGCTATTGGTGATGCCTCTCAGCCGGGCAATCTTGGCTCGGCGTTGAGAGGCGCCACCGAGGTAGCGCTTAAAATCTGAAGTCGGAATTCAGAATACAGGAGACAGAAGTCAGAATAATTCCGTATTCTGAGGTTCTTGCAAAAATCGTCACACCGGTGAAAACCGTTGTCCAGAGGCATCTAAACTGCTTGAAATTACTGGATTCCGGCTTTCGCCGGAATGACAAGAACGCCATTTACAAGACTTTTGCAAGAGGCTCTTCTGTATTCTGAATTCCGATTCCTATATTCTGCTCATCACTTCTTATCCAGAACCTCCCTTACCTTGCAGGAAAGGCCTCCCATGTTAAAAGGCTTCTGAATAAACCCGCTGCATCCCCGTTCCAAAATCTTGGAGGCTTCGCCACTAATGCTGTATCCACTGGAAAGGAGAACTTTTATACCCGGGTCGATCTCCTTCAACCGGTCATAGGTCTCACCGCCCCCTGTATCCGGCATGATCATATCCAGAATGACCAGATCAATCCCACCCTTATTTGCCTTATAAATATCGACCGCTTCTTCTCCGTCTCTGGCTATGAACACCTTATAGCCCAATTCTTCCAACAATTCCCGGCCTACATTCCGGATCATCTCTTCATCATCTACAAACAGGATGGTCTCTGTTCCCTTTACCATCTTTACGGACATCTCCTTTTCCCTTACGACCTCCTTTTCTGATGCCGGTAAATAGATAGTAAACGTCGTGCCATGGCCCTTTTCGCTATAGACATTGATAATACCACCGTGATTCTTTATAATTCCATAGACCGAAGCCAATCCCAGCCCGCTGCCCCGGCCCATCTCCTTGGTAGTAAAGAAAGGCTCAAATACGCGTCTCCGGATTGTTTCATCCATACCAACACCCGTATCGGTAATAGATATCCTGGCATATCTCCCCGGTCGGACCTTGTAGGGCTTGCTGTAGCTTTCATCCAGGATGACATTATTTGTCTCTAAATATATATCCCCGCCCGCCGGCATAGCATGCCAGGCGTTCACATAAAGGTTCAAAAGCACCTGCTCGATCTGGCCCCGGTCGGCCTCTACGGTACAGAGATCAGGATCATATTTCTCTCTGATGGTAATCTCTTTCTTGGTGCGGCCGAACATGACGGAGCTGTTTCTCATTATCTCGTTTACGTCAAGCGGCTTAACATTATATTTCCCGCGGCGGGCAAACCCTAAAAGCTGAGCGGTCAGATCAGACCCGCTTCTGACCTGTTCTTCGATCTGTTTTAGCTTGCTATAATGGGGATGGCTTGAATCGAGATCGCTTAGCATCAAGGATGCATATCCCGCCACCACCATGAGAAGGTTGTTAAAATCATGGGCAATACCACCGGCCAGGGTACCGATGGCCTCCATCTTCTGGGCCTGGAGCAGTTGAGTTTCAAGGTGTTTCTTGTCGGTAATATCGATCATGGCGCCCTCAATGTAACCATCTTCCGGATAGGCCCTGGCCGTTATCATCAGGTCTATTTTTTCTCCATCCTTGCGGGTGACCTGTATCTCAAAATCAGAGACCGTGCCGCATTCCTCCAACTTCCGCAACAACTCCGTCCTTCTCTCCGGTGAATAACGCTCGCCAAATACAAATTCAGTGGTTAGCCCCTCAATCGAGCTATAACCCAAAATGTCGGCAGCCAGTTGGTTTGCCATGATAATCTTGCCGTCACTGATCCGGCTGCGGTACAGGCCCACCAGGGCCGTCTCATACAGGCCGCGGTAACGCTTCTCTGATTCCTGAAGGTCCCGTTCCGCCTTCCTGCGTTCCCGGATGTCGCGGAAGACCAGAACTACCCCGATGATGTCGCCTCTGGCATCCCTGATAGGCGCACCGCTATCGTCAATTGGTATCTCAACCCCATCACGAGCTACCAATAAAGTATGATTGGCCAGACCGACGACCACACCCTTTCGCAGCACCTTAGTTGCAGGATTCTCGACCGGCCCGCGTGTCTCTTCATTTATAATATTAAAGACCTCGGCCAGGGCCTTTCCGGCTGCGCCTCCCTCCTCCCATCCGGTCAGGGATTCGGCAACGGGATTCATGAACCTGACATGCCCTTGGGCATCCGTAGCAATCACTGCATCGCCGATACTCCCGAGGGTGGTAGAAAGCCACTCTTCGCGTTCCCTTAATCTATTCTCCATCTTGTGTTTGTACAGGGCCATCTCAATGGTCGTGCGTAATTCTCTATCTTCGAACGGCTTGACAATGTATCCTAACGGCTCGGTTACCTTTGCCCGGTCCAGGGTCCTTTCGTCGGCGTAGGCAGTAAGATATACGACCGGGATGTTGAAGCACAAACGTATCTGGTTGGCCGCCTCAATCCCGTCTATCTCACCCTTCAGCACAATGTCCATCAGCACCAGATCCGGTTTATACTCTTCCGCCTTTTTAATAGCCTCCTGTCCGGATGATACCACTGATGAGACCGTATATCCCAAACTCTCCAGGCTGCCGCGTATGTCTTCGGCAACAATTCCTTCATCTTCAACCACTAAGATTTTTGTTTCCATGGTCTTAAATCCTTTTTGCATACGTTGTTTTTTTAAAGTCTATCCTGAACTTAGTCCCTTCACTTCTATCCAGGTCTATCCGGCCGTCGATCTGATCGGTCAGAATCTTAACCAGTTTCAGACCCAGTGACCCGCTGTTTGTCAGGTCCCAATCCCCCGGCAGGCCGACACCATTATCGGCAACCGTCAGCTCCATCGCACCTTCATCTGATGTGCGGAGCGTAATCTCTATCTCACCCGCTTTTTCTTCCGGAAAGGCATATTTCAGGGAATTGGAAACCAGTTCATTTATAATCAATCCACACGGGATAGCAACATCAACTCCAAGCATGATGTCCTCAATATTCGTTTTTAATGCTATTTTGTCCGTATTAACTCCATAGGACCGGAACAGACCATTTAACAGGAGACCGACGTATTCATGAAAATTAATGCTCGCCAGGTCCTTGGATTGATAAAGCTTTTCATGGACAAGGGCCATCGACTTTATCCGGTTCTGGCTCTCTTTAAAAATCTCCACATCCCCTTTGTCCTGCACATATTGGGACTGAAGTTTGAGCAGGCTGGAAATTACCTGCAGGTTGTTTTTAACCCTGTGGTGGATTTCCTTCAGGAGCACCTCCTTCTCTCTAAGCGAGTCCCTGACCTGCTCCTCCGTCCGCTTCCGCTCGGTGATGTCCACATTGACTTCCGCAATCAGCCATTGCCCCTCCTCGCTCTGAAATGGTATGGTGGTAACCTGTACCGGCCTGTTGCCTTCCTTGACCAGCGTTTCTTCGGTGACGGTGATGGACTTTGTCTCCAGGGCCCTAGGGATCCCGCAACCAGGACACATCTCGCTTAGGCCCATAAAATATTCGTAACACTTTCTTCCGGTCGGATCGCCGTATATCTTACCCCACTCCGGATCTATATAACGAACGCTAAAATCTGAATCGATAATGTCAAGGCCGGTTTTTGTAGCGCCCAGGATGAACTCCATTTGTTGTTTTAAGGTCCCAATATCCTTTTCCGCCCGCTTGCGGTCCGTTATGTCGCGCAAGAATTCCACCACCATTCTGGGACGGCCGTCTTCATAGCGGGCGGCCACACTGGCCGTACCCCAGAAGACTCGCGGGATACCGTTACCCCTTGTAATCTCCTTCTCAAATTCGTGCACCCGGCCGTCCTCGAAACACTCTTTTACTACACACTTATCGCAAATGCGTTCGCGGCCGTGATAGGCAAAATAGCACTTTTTACCTACCAGATCCAGCCCGAACATGGCCCTGGCCACATCGTTGCCCCATACGATATTAAAATGTTCGTCCACCATAATCATCTGATCCGTCACCGAATCGACAATACCGGCGAGTTTCCCCTCGCTTTCCCGTAGCGCCTCTTCCGCCCGCTTACGTTCAATGACCTTCTGCTTTAACTCTTCGTTCCTCCGTCTGAGTTCGGCTGCATTTTTCTTTTCAATTTTATAAAAAGTAAATCCCCCGGCCGCAAACAGCAATATAACCAGTCCGGCAATGGTTATCTGCCCTGCGGCATGTCTGTAAAGGGGGCGGGTGATCTCGGAATAATCCATAGAAACGCCGACAGACCACAACTCATTACCGATATGCACCGGGGCATAAGCTATAAGTCTCTTGCCAGATGTCGGACACTCATAAACACCGGCGCCCTCTTCTCCACGCCCCGCCTTCTCTACAATATGTTCTAAGGCTGACCAGTCATGTCCGGGAAACTTACTTTTTCTTACAGTTATGATATGCTTACCTAACTGCTTTGAGTCGGGATGGCTCAGAATCGTTCCTTTTTCATCCAACAGCCAGGCATAACCGGCCTTGCCTACCTTGATGGGTTGAATGAAATTTTTAGAAAGGGTGTCCAGGCTGATCATCCAGCGCACCATCCCTATAAACTTATCCCGGCAAGATACCGGCTCCAGGATAGAAATGGCCGGCCGGCCCAGATCGTTGTAAAACCACCCGCTGATATGAGGCTTATGTTCCCGTATGACATGCGCTACGTCCGGTTTATTCCTATGCTCCTTCCCCGGTCTGTCCGCTATAAAGGGATACCGGTGCAGCATAATTCCCCCGCCATCAAGTGTAGTGAGTGCATCAACGTCGCCTTGATGGGTTCCATAAAGAATTTTGAGCGCCTGAATACCATGCGATTCTGTTTGCCGGGTCTTATTTTTGATTGCTTCTTCGATTGCCGGTTCCTTCGCCAGAATCTTTAACTCCCTCGAGAGATGGCCGGCGAACTCTTCCAGTCTGTTTGCAGTAGTCTTCGCAACCGTCAACAGTTGTTGCTGTGTCTGGAAAACCAGGGTCTCCTCAAACTCCCGGTGGGACAGATAGGCGGTGTACAGAAGGATGGCGATACCGGTCAAACCGGCGATAGTGCCTATCACCACCCTGTTGGATAATCCTTTTGTCTCCATATAATTTACTGCCTCATGTTCATCCGGAAACTACTATTTCCGGATGAAGGCTCTCAGCGATCAGCTTTCAGCCGTCAGCATGATTGTTATCCGTTAACCGTTGTCCGACATCTTCTTTCGGTAAACGGTCAACAGTGAACGGTGGATCGGCTTCATGCCGATAGCTGAGTGCTGATTGCTCATCCGGCCTTAGGCCGACCGTAGGCCGAAATTTTTGGATTTCCGGATGAAAACTGCCTCATGACCGCTCAAGGGGAAAAAAGTTATAAAAATTAAGCAAATAGTATTTATACATAAAGGGGCACGAGCTGTCAAAAACTAATTTATCCAAAAATCATTTTCCCTTGACACGGCCTCCGCTACTCAATATGTTAAGCGCCATGTTTTCTGTAGTAGAAAGCCATGTAGGGTGGGCTCCGCCCACCAAACCCACGCTGCGCCGCCAATGATGGTGGGCAAAGCCCACCCTACGACTTCGGTAAGCGAGGTCTTGGCTTCAGCCATCAGCCGCAAACGGTAATTAAATTATGTTTTCTGTAGTAGAACGTGACAAAGGGAATTATTCAACATTTTCCAAAAGCTACCGGCGGCGGTCTCCTTTCCGCCTGGCTACGACCTCGTTTATCTATCCTGACCGTATCCTGCCCAATGCTATGCGCCTTGCCCCCTACCTGGACGAGATGGAGCTAATCCTCTTTGAGAGTAAAAACCTGCCGGACAGGGAGGAAATATCAGATCTCTCCGCTTTGCAGAATAAACAAGGATTATCTTACAATGTGCACCTTCCCCTGGATATTTTCCTCGGGCATCCTTCGGACAAGGCAAGGGGAGAGGGAGTCGCGGCGGTCCATGAGGCCATAGCCCTTACCAAAAGGCTTACCCCTTCCACCTATACGCTGCACTATGTCTGTGATGCTGACTGTGGCAAGAAAAATCTTTCTTTATGGCAGAGACATATCGCTGAAAGCACCGGGAACATCCTGAAGACAGGGATTAAACCGGGCATGATTTCTGTCGAAACCCTCGACTACCCCTTGACCCGGGTAGAGGATATTATCAACGACTTTGGTCTCTCCGTCTGCCTTGATCTCGGCCATATATTGCTCAACGGCGAAGATCCACTGCGTTACCTGGATAAGTATCTGGAAAAGACGGCCATCATCCACCTGCACGGAGTCTATGAAGGCCGTGACCATCTGGGCCTGGATGTCCTGGATGAGGCCGCCCTTTTGGACTGGCTGCGCCTTTTGAAAGGATATACGGGCACGGTCTCTATCGAGGTCTTTTCCTTTCATCACCTCCAGACCTCGCTGGAAATACTGGAAAGGCTATGGGCAAAGGCATGAAGAAGACCATCCTGATAACCGGAGGCTGCCGGAGCGGCAAGAGCCGTTTTGCCCTGGACTATGCCAACCGTCACTTTACAAACCGGCTATACCTGGCTACGGGACAGGCCATGGATGAGGAAATGAAAGAACGAATAAAGGCCCACCAGAAGCAGCGGGGCCAAGACTGGCGCACCGTGGAGGAACCCCTGAATATTGCCGGCGCTATAGAACAGGAGGCGGCAAAGGCCGGTGTCATACTCATTGACTGCGTCACCATGTGGGTCTCCAATATGCTGCTCCGGGATAGGCCCGAAGAAGAGATAATGCGCTCGGTAGGGGCTCTCGCGGAGAGGATGCAAAAATCCCTCTGTTCCTTTATCTTGGTAACCAATGAGGTCGGAGCCGGTATCGTCCCGGAAAACCGGCTGGCCCGGGGATTTCGTGACCTGTCCGGTATGATCAACCAGGCGCTGGCCGCCTGTGCCGATGAAGTTTACTGGCTGGTAGCCGGCATACCGGTCAAAATCAAATAACTGGTAAGGGGAAAAATGACACGTCTTAACGACATTATCGCAAAAATCGAGCCGATCGACCTGGATGCGCTGGAGAAAGCCAGAAATCACACCGCCGAACTGTGCATGCCGCCCCGTGCCCTCGGGAGATTACATGAGATCGGCGAACGGCTGTGCGGCATAACGCGCAGCCTCAATCCTTCCGTCAAAAAGAAAGGTTTTTTGGTCATGGCCGGTGACCACGGGGTAGTTAAAAAAGGTGTAAGCGCTTTTCCCCAGGAAGTTACCGGGGAAATGGTCAAAAACTTTGTCCGGGGCGGCGCCGGCATAAACGCCTTGGCCCGTCAGCTTACTGCCGAGGTGCTGGTGGTTGATATGGGTATCGTCCCGGATTTGCCGGATGTCATCCAGGGAGAAAATCGTTTTATAAAAAAAAGGATCGCGGCGGGAACGGATGATTTTACAAGCGGTCCGGCCATGAGCCGGGAGCAGGCGGAAGAGACTATCCTGGCCGGTTTTGATCTGGCCGCGGCCATGTTTTCCGGGGGAATAACGCTTCTGGGCACCGGCGATATGGGGATCGGGAACACCACTCCATCCAGCGCCATCGGCGCCGTTATTACGGGGCAGTCCGTAGAGGATATGACCGGCCGCGGCACAGGCATATCCGATGCGTCTTTTCAAAAAAAGTGTGAGATTATCAGGGCGGCCATCTCTGTAAACCATCCTGACCCGGCAGACGGGATAGACGTCCTTTCCAAGGTCGGCGGGTTTGAGATAGGCGGCATTGCAGGAATAGTGCTGGCGGCGGCCTATCATAAGAAACCGGTGGTTATCGACGGCCTTATCTCCACGGCCGGCGCGCTGATTGCCCATACGCTCTGCCCCCTTGTCTCTCAATATGCCTTTGCCGGACACTGTTCTGTGGAGCAAGGACATAAGCACATGTTGACCCACCTCGGTCTTGCGCCTATCGTAAATCTCGATCTGCGTCTCGGGGAAGGGACGGGAGCAGCCCTGGCCATGCACATTATCGAGGCGGCCTGCCGGGTCTTTAATGAGGTGCACACCTTTAGACAGGCCGAAGTCAGTAAGGGGAATAATGGGTAATTTCTTTGCGGCCCTTACCTTTTTAACCGTCCTGCCTGCACCCCGGACCCAAGGACAGATAGGAGCCGGGACGCTGCCGTGGTTTCCGGTCGTCGGTCTGGTGATCGGCGGCCTTATTTTTCTCTTCGATTATATCCTGCTCCGCCTCTTCCCGGTCCAGATAACCGCTCTTTTCTCCGTCCTCTTTCTAGCGGCTATTACCGGAGGCATTCACCTGGACGGCCTGGCCGATACGGCAGACGGCCTCTTTTCCCATCGCTCGCGGGAAGATGCCCTGCGCATTATGAAGGCCAGCGACATCGGGGCCATGGGGGCTATGGCCTTATTCTTTATCCTGGGCCTGAAATGGGCGGCCCTGGCCAACCTTCCTCGCGGCGGAGAGGCCTCCTGGGCCTGCCTCGTCTTGCCTGCGGCATACGGCCGGGCGGCTATGCTTTTCGGGACATATTTCCTCCCTTATGCCCGAAAAGAAGGGGGAACCGGAAGGGACTTTGTCAGTAAGGAAGGGGTTACTAGGTTCCTCCTGGTAGCGCCGCTTATGGGACTCCCCCTCCTGGTAGGGCTAAAAACCTTCCTGTGGATGAACGGCATATTCCTGCTGATGACCGCCGCGGTCCTGGCCTTTTATAAGAAGAAGATCGGCGGCATAACCGGAGACATGCTGGGCGCGCTCAGTGAGCTGGTAGAGACCGCGCTTTTTTTAACCGGGGTATTTTTGCCATGAAAAAACACCGGGCTAAGGCACTGATGATCCAGGGGACAGGCTCCGGCGTGGGAAAGAGCGTTCTCGTTGCCGCCTTTGGCCGGATACTTAAGGAAATGGGCATTAATGTTGCTCCTTTCAAGGCCCAGAATATGGCCCTAAATTCCTACGTCACGGCCGATGGCCTGGAGATGGGCCGGGCCCAGGTCTATCAGGCCGAGGCCTGCGGTCTTCAGCCGGACGTGCGCATGAACCCCATCCTCCTAAAACCCTCGGACGACAACTGCTCGCAGGTCATCCTCCTGGGCCGGCCGGACGGCAATCGTAATGCCCAGGATTATTACCGCCGCTATAAGAGACATCGTGAAATAGTGCAGAAGGCTTATGACGAACTGTCCCGGGAGTATGAGGTAATAGTGATCGAAGGGGCGGGAAGCCCGGCGGAAATTAACCTGCAGGACCGCGATCTGGTTAATATGCAAATGGCGCAATATGCCGGGGCCAGGGTACTCATTGTCGGCGACATTGACCGGGGCGGGGTCTTTGCCTGGATGAAGGGCACCTATGACCTTATCCAGGCGGAGTATAAACCCCTGGTCAGGGGGTTCCTCATAAATAAATTTCGCGGTGACCGGGCCCTGCTGGAGCCGGGGATAGAGATGTTTGAAAAAAGCATCAACTTGCCGGTTCTGGGCGTTTTTCCTTATTTTCGCGATATCTGGGTGGATGAAGAAGATGCCATTCCGCCGCAGGTCGGAAAATTCGAGGTCGATACGGGAAAAGTAGTGATCGGTGTAGTTGTGCCCCCGCGCATCTCCAATTTCACGGATTTTACCCCTTTAACGCTGGAACCGGATGTCTCCCTGCGCTTTCTCCGCAGTCCGGCCGAGATTGATCTCTGTGACTGCCTGATCCTGCCCGGCAGCAAGGCTACTCTGGCCGATGCCGTACATCTTCGGAAGCAGGGCTGGGATGCGCGCATAACGGAGGCCTGCGCCAGGGGCACAGCCATCGTCGGTATCTGCGGCGGCTATCAAATGTTAGGAGAAAAACTGTTTGATCCCTTCGGGACCGAGAGCGACGTCCGGGAGACAGAGGGACTGGGGCTTCTACCGGTAGAAACCACTATAGAGCGCGAGAAGGTCTTGCGTCAGGTCTGCCATCGGACGCTTTCTTCGCCCGTCTTTCCCGCCGGTACAAGTGTCTTCGGATATGAGATACACATGGGCCGGACAAGAATAAAAGACCGCATCCTGCCGCTGGTTGACACCCCGGAGACCGCGATAGCGGTCATGTCAGGCCATAGCCCGGTCTTAGGCACATACATACACGGCGTCTTCGACAGCGACCAGGCGCGGCGCAGTTTTATCAACTGGCTGCGACGGCAAAAGGGCCTTCCCCCTTATACGTCCGGCTTTTCATACCATCTCTTCCGCCAAGAACAACTGGATAAACTGGCGAGGGTGGTACAGGAAAATTGTGACCTGGAACGGATACTGAGATTGCTATGACCCTGGTTAGAGAAGCGGAGTTAACCGACTTTCCTTTTATACTTCCCTTATCCAGAGATTCATTTTCCCAGTATGGCCACTATGACTTATCCATTGCCAAGTGGTTCCTCACCCCAGGTACTTATACCTTCGTCTATGAAAAGGAGACCAACAGTAAGGTCCGCTGCGGTTTTATTATGTTAGCCATTATGCGGGATGAGCAGGACAAAGAGACTGTGCTGGAGATCATGGCTATTGCCGTCTCAAAGGAGTATCGGCGGCATGGGATCGGGAGTGAACTGATAAGGTTTGCAAGGCAGTTTAAGGAAGACTCAACCGAAAGGGGCAACCCTATGAAGATTAGGCTGTCCGTGGCGGAAACCAACCGGGCCGGTCGCTCCTTCTTTGAAACATGCGGATTTCGCGTTATCGGCGAGGCCCCCTGGCGCTACCCGGCCGGACAGAAGGCCCTGCGCATGGAACTCTAATTCGTGCTCATCTGGAAACTATCGTTTCCGTCTTCACGCTTACAGCGATCAGATGTCAGCCGTCAGCAAAAGGATACGAGAAATAGCATCTTAAGCTGAACGTCGAAGATTCGCCGGTATTGTGGCGAGCTGATAGCTGAGGGCTGATTGCTCCATCCAGAAAACCGGGGTTTTCGGATGGGAACTAATTCGCCTCGGCGCATCTTTGAGAGGGAATAACCTTCCCATCTTTTAGCAAAAGCAGCCAATCTGCGAGCCTGTTTGCCTGCGCTATATCATGGGTGGTTATAACCACAATGGATTTGCCCCTTTCTTTCATCTTCAAAATTATATTCTCTATGATATCTTTATTTTTTTGATCAACGGATGCCGTTGGTTCATCGAGGAAAAATATCTCAGGCTCAATAACCATGGACCTTGCAATACCAAGCCGTTGTGTCTCTCCGCTGGAAAGAAGCCGTGCATTCTGATTCATTTTATGAATCAGGCCGACAAATTCCAGGGCCTCATCCACCTTCGCCTTTATTCCCGGTCCTTTTATCCCCCTTATCCGCAGCCCATAAGCCACGTTCTTAAACACCGTGGCGTTAAATACCCCGACCCTCGGCAACAAAAGGGTTGTCCGACGCCTTAGTTCGATGTCTTTCTTTAAGGCATCCGCTCCTGAGAAATACATTATCTCGCCCTCATCCGGTTCTTCAAGAAGGGCACATATCCTTAAAAACGTTGACTTGCCGCTGCCGTTAGGACCCATCAGCACATAAGTACCGCTCTTATCAAAGGAAAAGGAGCAGTCTCCAAGAACAGGCTCCCTGTTATAGTTTTTGCAGATATTGAAGGCCGTCAATCTCAGGTCGAAGGCCCGCCGGGACGTACTCATTTACCTCGCCACCATTCCCTTTTTTTGAATTAAATAGAGGGCCGCGTTTATAATTAATGAGATGGTTAAAAGTATCATCCCCAGGGCCAGGGCAAGCTCAAAATTTCCCTTATCCGTCTCAAGCGCTATGGTCGTCGTCATAACCCTGGTATAGCCTGCGATATTTCCGCCCACAATGAGTATCGCGCCCACCTCTGCCATTACCCTTCCGAAGGCGGCAGTTATCCCGGACATTATCCCGTAGCGGGCCTCATTGATTACAGTGAGTGTTATCTGAAAAGGCGTAGCCCCGAGTGCCCGGGAGGCCTGTCTGATAATAGGATCTACACTTACAATAGCCGAGTGGCAAAGAGAGGCCACAATGGGAAAAGCGAGGATGCTCTGGGCTGTCACCATTGCTGACGGAGTATAAAGTAATCCCATGAATCCAAGCGG
>JAQURM010000009.1 GCA_028715605.1 Desulfovibrionales bacterium | reverse complement strand
CTGAAAAAGATATTGCGGTTGCAGTTAAAAAGCTTAATCATAGACCAAGAAAGTGCCTTGGCTACCGGTCTCCCCATGAAGTCTTCTGGCATAGATCAAGTGGTGCACTTGCAACTTGAATTCACCATTAATGAAACTTGTTACAACGAAGTCGCTCGATTGAATCCCCATAGACAATGGGGGCGCGGCTCCGTTCAACATGATTGTATCCGGAATTCCGCTACGCTTCACTCCGTATACAATCTTTACCGTTAGGTCCAAGAAAGGGGGAAAACATCATGAATGGAAATGATGTACATGAGATGTCCGAACTTTATCGCAAAACTCGGAAGGCTGTTTACGAAGAGGCAACTCGACCCCTGTCTAATAATCCAGATATACATAGGAAGAATAAAGAAAGACTAAAAAAAGGCGTGGAAAAGCTGTGTGATGACGCTGAATTAAGGAAATATCGTGGAACAGATAAGAATACAGCAACCGCTATTTGGCATCACTTATGGACAAAAATCAGATATGCCTACATTTTATCGCAGACCGCTACAACAGAGATAAATGATATAGAAAGTATTTTCGATGATTACGAAAGATTTTCTGGGGAAGATTGGAATATAGAAGCATTAGGACATACATTTATTAGAGGTGGGCATCAAGTTCATGACTTTTTTAATAGGACAGGTGACTTTTTAAATAAGCAAACAATCGGCAATGTCCAGAAACTTGTTAAGATAGTGTCTGTGGCGAGGCTATTAATAGATTTTCTTAACAATAAGGGTACAAACATACCGGTTCTTGATTTTGTAAAAAATGGTTACAGCGATGAAAATGTGTGGGCCATACACGGGAATTTGATGAAAATAGGATATCGAGGCAATCTGACAGCCTTACACTTTATGATGGATCTTGGTTTTCAGGTGATAAAACCAGATATCGTTATTTCAAAGATATTTCTAGACTGGGGCTGGCTGCATAAGAAAATCCCAGGACTTCCGAAAGATTTAAGCTTTAAAGATTTGCAGGGCAAAGGAAAATACGGACAACGGTTCAAATACACAAGCGAAAAGATGTATAAACCTGCTATAAATTTAGCTCGGGAAATTGTATCAAAAACAAAGCAAGAGGATTTAGAAAAAGATATAGGCTGGGTGACAGGCAATCCAATCCGTGAGTTTGATATTTTTCTTGTGAAATATGGCCAGCAACCAGAGAAAGAATTTGGAATAGAACGAACACTCTATGAAGCAACGATTATAGATGAAAAGGGCATAAGTTCATGTGGAGCAAAAATATATTCATAGACCGCATAGACCTAACAACCGCATCAACTCGGACTGGCAATTCCGCGTAGCGGAATTGCCAGTCGGTTATGCGGGGCGTTGAGCCTGTAGAAAAACCCTATTCGGGCCGTTTTGGAGAAATTGCAATCTAATAATTTCGATAGGTTATAAACGTGAAAGGCTTCAGAGTCCTCTAAATTTGACCTTTTTCTACAGACTCGTTAGAAAGGAAAACAGCATGATCGAACCAGACCAATACCAATCGACGGAAGATGCTATTAAAGATCTGACAAGCTCACTAAGGCCACTTGGTCGACTCTCGATTTTGGAGCCTTCTAATCTGTCATTGGCTAAAGCTATTTTCAAGAAGCTGAAATCAGCTGGAATTTTACCAACAAAGGAAGAAATAAAACAATTTGCCACGCAATACGGTTGGGATACGAAACAGGCTGATAAGCTCGCAAAGAAATTTGGCGTTTAGTTGCTCTCAGAAAGTGTGTGTGCAAGAAAAAATGAGGAATCAATCCATTGCGTGGACTGGCAATTATGGTGCGTTCCATTGCTAGTCGGTTACTCTTCACATTAGAATGAATTGTGAGGGCTATTAAATCATGCGCGAATCCGAGTTCAATGATTTCGTCATTATCGGCCCCGCAAATGATCCGGCCAGGGTAAGGGGCGTCAAATCCGCAGCAGAAGCATTTCATAAAATTGTAGAAAGCGCCTGTCCGTTTGTATCACGGGGTGACAAATCAGGCACGCATACGAAGGAATTGTCCATATGGGAAAAGACCGGTACAGACCCGAAGGGACAGAAGTGGTATCTTGAAGTGGGCCAGGGAATGGAAAAGACACAGAGGATTGCCAACGAAAAGCGCGCCTACACGCTTACGGACCGAGGTACCTGGCTGGCGACAAAAGACAAAGATAAGCTGGAGATGATAATTGCCCTGGAAGGCGATCCCACCCTCTTTAATCAATACGGAGTTATGGCGGTGAATCCACAAAGGCATAAGCATGTGAAATACAAAGAGGCGACGGCGTTTATAGACTGGCTCATATCAAAGGAAGGGCAACAGGCCATAGCCTCTTACAGCCCCGTAGGGTGGGCTTTGCCCACCGAAAATCCTGACAATATGTTGGGGAGACAGGTAATATTAAATGCCGAATTATCGAAGGGCACGGGAGGGAAATACATATTTTTTCACGGTGGTTACGCACCAACGGCAGCCGATTCTTTGTCTGGAAGAATCGAGAGCACTGTTACGTGAAATCACCGCAAGGGTGCGCAATTCGCATCCTTTCATCATTGAAGCCTGGGTCTTGCTGCCGGATCATATGCACTGCATTTGGCGTTTACCGGATGGAGACATCAATTATTCGTTGCGTTGGGCGCTGATAAAGACTGAGTTTACCAAGAGGGCCCGGGGTTGGCTGGACACCCCGAATCCAACCCCGTCTCGAAAGAAGCATAGAGAAGGTACGGTGTGGCAAAGACGTTTTTGGGAACACATGATTCGAGACGATCAGGATTTTTCGGCTCATTGTGATTACATCCATTACAATCTGGTAAAGCATCGGATTGTAGATGCACCGAAGGACTGGCCGTATTCGACATTTCATCGTTATGTTGAGAAAGGGATGTACTCGCCGGATTGGGGTGCGACACCGGTGGAGATTCCGATCGATGTCGGCAGAGAATGAAGGACGACAAAGACGGTGGGCAAAGCCCACCCTACTGGGCTGGCGAAAAAGACATATTTCGTATGGGAGCCCCGTTCGGTTTCAATTTATTGAACGATTTTTCAGGAATGACCTATATATTCTTCGGCAATTTCACCGCCCTTCGTCCAGAAATAATTATTTGGCGATTAAACATGCTTAATGACCTAATACGGGAAAGGATGTCGTCTCTAAGCGAGAGGATCGAGCTTAAGTTGGTTACGCTAGAGCAGATAAAACTGGTAGAGAGCCTCTTTGCAAAAATGAAAATATGGCTCCTTGTCACCAGCGATGATGATAAGGCCGTGGTTCTGTCTGCGGCCAAGAATGTTGAATTCTTTCAGAGGCTGGAAATGTTTTCTATTGCTGATATAAGAAAAGGATTAGATATCCTTTGATATAGTTCCATAGGGACCACCAAGGCGCAAGACAGCAGCAGTATATATAGGGGTCAGCCCAAAGGACCGGCAGGGGCGTTGTTTCTTGCGTTGCTTTTCTTTTGATTTGAAAAAGAGTGTAAACTCCGTCAGTATTACACAAGCGATTGGATAGAAGGCGGATGGGTGTTATGCAACGTAAGAAACGTCCCGTAGGACGCAATTATGGAAGTGACTACAGGAGGGCGAACAAATGGAAAGGGATGAAATAATACAGACCCTGCGCGGCTTTGTGGAGATGAACAGGGATAAATACGAAATCAAACGGATCGGTGTCTTCGGTTCAGCGGCCAGAGACAACATGAATGAGCAAAGCGATATTGACGTTGTTGTTGAGCTTGGCAAACCGGATCTGTTCTACCTTGTCGGCATTAAGCAGGATCTGGAGGAGAAGTTTCAGAAGCCTGTGGATATAGTAAGATACAGGGACAGAATGAATGCATTTTTAAAGAAAAGGATAGACAAGGAAGCCGTATATGTATGACAGAGAGCTTGTTTTAGAAATACTGGGGCAGATTTATCAGGCAGCGCAGACAATTTTAGAACGTTTTGAGCCTGTAAAAACAGTAAGCGATTTTACAGGCTCGCCGGCAGGCATGGAAAAACTTGACAGCATATGCATGCTGCTGATTGCAATTGGTGAAGCATTGAAAAATCTGGACAAAACCACAAACAAATCCCTGTTGCCGAGGTTTCCTCAGGTTGACTGGAGTAAAGCCAAAGGCATGCGGGATATCATAAGCCATCATTATTTTGAAACGGATGCAGAGGTAATATACGACGTTTGCAAAAACCATATTCCCGAACTGGCGCAAACCATAAATAAAATGATTAGACAATTATCATAATGGCGCTACACAAAGACCTTCCAAAATCACTTCCTAGGAACCCGAGTGCGGGATGTAGGCGGGCACAAATTGTCGCGACAAATTGTGTAACCTTATGAGCACAACCGGGCTATAGGAGGAATAAAGATATTGATACCGGGAATTAACTCGTGAAGACACTATCGTTGAACAAAATCCACAGTGTTGGGAAATTGGGGACAGCCATGAAATAATGCAATTCTCTACGTGCTTGATTGAGAAGCCCTGTAGGGTGGGCTTTGCCCACCGAAAGCATTGCACAATGAGATATAAGAAATGGCCCGGGTCATCAAGATACTAGTATCGCTTTCCGGCCCATCCAAGTCATCCTCCCTTTAGACAAGAAATAGCATATTAACATTATGCAGGTATTATTTGACAAATAGTTTGACTTAATGTAAATTAGCGGCATGATTAAACCAAGAGATATCTATGAAAAAATCAGACCGTATTTCGATTCTCCGGAGGCGATTATTGTTACCGGCATGCGTAGAACCGGCAAGACTACGCTTCTCCATCTGGTCTTTGACCAGATAAAGTCCAGGAACAAGCTTTTTCTGGATTTGGAAAATCCATTAAACAGAAAATATTTCGAGGAGACTAATTACGACCGCATAAAGGTATCCCTTGAGTTCCTGGGAATCGACTTCACCGGAAGGCCTCTTGTCTTTTTGGATGAGATACAGATGGTAAAAAACCTGCCGTCTGTGCTCAAATATTTTATCGATCATTACCATGTAAAATTCTTCTTAACCGGCTCAGCCAGCTTCTACCTTAAGAACCTGTTTACCGAGTCCCTTGCCGGAAGAAAGTATATCTTTGAGCTTTTTCCTTTAAGCTTCAGGGAATTTCTTCTGTTCAAAGGGAGCGCTCTAAGGATACCCGAAACGGCTACCGATATCACCCGTCCTATCTATGAGGCGATCAGGCCGCTCTATGACGAGTATATTTTATTCGGCGGTTTCCCGGGGGTGGTGTTGAAAAGCAGCGCCGAAGAAAAAAGGAGGGCGCTGGAAGAGATATTCTCCTCCTTTTTTCAACTGGAAATCCTCCAGTTGGGAGATTTCCGCAGAAATGACGTGATTCGTGACTTGATGCTGCTCCTGATGCAACGACTCGGCTCCAGACTGGACATTCAAAGGATTTCCAAGGAATTGGGAATTTCCAGACCTACGTTGAGTGAATATATCTCATTCTTGGAAGGAACGTACTTTATAAAGAGAATAAGACCATTCAGCAGTGGAAAAGACACTGAGATCAGAAAGATGCCCAAGGTGTACGTGTGTGACACCGGTCTGGCGAATCATCTTGCCAGACTGGATCCGGGCAGCCTTTTTGAAAACAGTATCTTTCAAAGTCTCGCGCTCAAGGGAGAACTCAACTATTATCAGAAGAAAGGCGGAACTGAAATAGACTTCATTGTGGACAAAAGCCAGGCTTACGAGGTTAAGGTCAGTCCTCAGGCATCCGACGTTAAAAGGCTCAGGTCCATAGCCATGGAACTGAAATTGAAAGGGTTTAAAGTCGTTTCGAAAAACTACAGCGAGATGGAAAACGTTATCTATGGCTTCATGTTGTGACCACAGCTACAGCCTAGCCCCGTAAGGTGACAGTGTTATTGTGCCCACCGAAACAACTTATGTAACAAGGTTAAGGTAACCCATTCCAAATGCCATCTTCCAGGGGATAACCGGAACTTCTCCGACCATATACGGTGTATCGCACGTAGAAACACAGAGGCATACGGCACGGGGGTGATCATCCCTGAACGCTTTTAGCCCCCTGAGATCGCCGGATTTTACTACCCGTGACGATTTGATCTCAATGGCCCATAAGTTGTCTCCCTCTTCTAACACCATATCTACTTCTGCTCCATGCGCAGACCTCCAGTGGAAGATGCGAATAGGTTTTTCGGCATACCGGACAAGACGATAGGTCTCCAGGACTATAAGGTGTTCAAATAACATTCCATATACGGTTGGCCCTCCCACTGATGAAACGGAGGTTCTGCCGTTAAGGGTATTGATGACACCCAGATCAAAGAGATAATATTTGGGATGTATCGTCAACCGCTTCCGGGCGCTTTTCAGGTAGGGTTCCAGTTTAACGGCGATCAGTGTATCCTCAAGTATTTGATAGTATCCTTTTATGGTTTTACTGCTTACTCCGGCCTCCCGGGATATAGTGGAAAAATTTACGATTTTCCCGCTCTGGTCGGCCGCCATGTCCAGGAACCGGCTGAATGCTCCGATATTCCTGACGATAGCCTCGTCAAGTATTTCCTCCTTCAGATAGGTCTGCACGTAGGCCCTCAACGTCCGGAACGCATCTTCAAGCGGTTCGTCAATTATCGGAGGAAGTGTTCCCCTGAGCAGGACTTCGTCAAGGTCGAATTTTTCGCCTAGTTCTATATGAGTAAAAGGGAATAAAAAATATTGCCAGGCCCTCCCGGCCAGCATATTTACGGAGACCCTTTTCAGTTTCCGGGCGCTTGACCCCGTCAATACAAAAGATACTCTATTTCTGAACTTCTCGATAAGATAGTGCACTTCGTCAAGGAGTTCGGGACATTTCTGTATCTCATCTATAAATATGAAGACCTTGCCTTTACTCCTTGCTAAAAACTCTGTCTCCGCCCTGAGCAGATCCGGGTTCGTCTTGTATTTCAAGAACACATCCCTTTTTAAGAGATCGATCTCAAGATAATCCGTACCCGCTAACAGGTGCTTAACCAGCGTACTCTTCCCCACCTGTCTCGGGCCGAAGAGGAAGATACTTCTGCGCCTAAAGGGCAGATTAGGCATTCTTGTAATCATAGTTCAATTATACCGTGTAAAATTGGAATGTCAATTCTTATTTTATTCCATGCGCGGTTTGCGTGCTTAAAAACAAAGAGGAAATCATTAAACCCACCAAAACCACTGGCCCTACCGGATATGGCAGGAGAGCCACTGCCTCTGGCTGGCTTCGTGCCAGAGGGGCTTATCCGTCGTGCAGATGTCCTTTTGGTATGGACAGCGGGGGTGAAAGGGACAGCCCGGTGGAATGTTTAAGGGGCTGGGTGGATCTCCCTCCAGGACTATACGCTTTTGACGGCGGGTAGGGTCAGGAGAAGGGGCGGCCGCCAAGAGGGCCTCGGTATAGGGGTGGTGGGGGACCTGTCCGAGGAGATTTTTGTCTATTATTTCCACGATTTTTCCGAGGTACATGACGGCGATGCGGGTGCTCAGGTAATGTACGACCTGAAGGTCGTGGGCAATAAAGAGATAGGTAAGATTGAATTTGTTTTTGAGGTCCAGGAGGAGATTGATTACCTGGGCCTGTATCGAGACGTCCAGGGAAGAGACCGGCTCGTCCGCCACGATGAATTCCGGATGCAGGGCTAAGGCACGGGCGATGCCGATCCTCTGCCTTTGTCCGCCGCTGAATTCATGCGGATAGCGATAGAGTTGGTCTTCGCCAATACCCACCTCTCCGAGTATATGGGTGACCTTTTCGATCAGTTCTGTCCTGCCGCGGCAGAGCTTGTGGATTACGAACGGTTCGGCCACAATATCGAATATGTTCCGGCGTGGATTAAGCGACGAGTAGGGATCCTGGAATATGATCTGCATATCCCTGCGCAAATTCCGCATCTGTCTCTGGGATAAAGAGGAGACGTCCCGGCCCTTATAGAAAACCTGGCCTGAGGCAGGTTCCTCTAGTTTCAGTATGAGGCGGCCTAATGTGGACTTGCCGCAGCCGCTTTCACCCACCAACCCTAATATCTCGCCCGGCATGATGGTAAGGTTAACGCCGGCCACGGCCTGTAAGTCGTGGTCTTTCCCGCCCCAGAAGCCGCTCCGCACCTGATAATGTTTAAACAGGTCTTTGACTTCAACCACTGGTTTCATGGCCGGTCTGCCTTTAAAAAGCACCGCACGAAGTGCCCTTTTTCTACCTCAAGAAGTTGTGGTTCGGTGCTGAGACATTCTTTATGTACCTCGTTACAGCGGTTCTGAAAGGTGCAGCCTCCGGGCAGGGCGGAAAGCGCCGGGACCGTGCCGGGTATGGGCGTGAGGCGGTGTAGTGGTTCCTTATCCAACGAGACGTGCGGCAGAGAGGCCAGGAGCCCCCTGGTATAGGGATGGAGCGGCCGGGAAAAGAGGTTATCGACATCGGCCTCTTCAACTATGCGTCCGGCGTACATGACGATAACCCTTTGGCCTACCTCGGCCACCACGCCGAGATTGTGGGTAATCAAAAGGAGGGCCATGCCGGTTTTCTTTTTGATCCCGGTGAGCAGATCCAGTATCTGGGCCTGGATGGTGACGTCCAGGGCCGTGGTCGGTTCATCGGCAATTACAAGGTCCGGCCGGCAGGCCAGGGCCATGGCGATCATAACCCTTTGTCTTAGTCCGCCGCTCAGTTGGTGGGGGTAATGCCTTATCCGTTCGGCAGGTGAGGGGACGCCGACCAGGCCGAGGAGTTCAACGGCCTTTTGTTCGGCCTGATGGTGCGTCATCTTTTCATGTACGAGTATGGCCTCTGTGATCTGGTCGCCTATGGTGAAGACCGGATTGAGCGCGGTCATCGGCTCCTGGAAGACCATGGAAATCCGTCGTCCCCGGAGTCTGCGCAGGTCTTCCTTTCCCAGTTTCATAATATTCCGGCCGTCGAACAGGATTGAACCGGAGACTATCCTGCCGGGAGGGTCCGGGATGAGCCTCAGTATGGACAGAGCCGTGACACTCTTGCCACAGCCGGACTCGCCTACGACGCAGACAGTTTCGCCCTTTTCCACAGTGAAGCTTACGCCATCAACCGCCTTTAAGGTGCCTTCTTCGGTGTAAAAATATGTCGTTAAGTCCTGGACGGAAAGTAGTGGCTGGGATGTCATGGGCGGCGCTCATTCAAAAAAACAACCGTTTCCGGCCTACGGTCGGCCTGAGGCCGGCTGGGAGTTCTCTTCGATCAGCGATTAGCTGTCAGCATGTTTGTTATCCGTTATCCGTTCACCGTTGTCCGATATTTTCTTTCGGTAAACGGTCAACAGTAAACGGTGAACCGGCTTCATGCTGATGGCCGACTGCCGACCAGACTATAATAAAACAAAGATTGTTTCAAGGGAATGTTTGCCGTATAATGCGTTCTTGGATATGAAAGCGCCGGCAAAGATATTGGAAATCAGCGGCCGCATGCTCCTGGTCTGGGGGGTTCTTGCCCTCATATCTTGCCCGGCCTGCTCCCGGCCGGAAGACAGCAGTGAGACCCCGGGGCGTCCGGCAGCAGCCGGACCGCCCTGCTATGGCGACACCCTGATCACCGGGTCTATCGGAGAGCCTTCAAATTTAATTCCGATCCTTGCTTCCGATAGTTCTTCTCATGAGGTGGCCGGCCTCATATACAACGGCCTCGTGAAATATGACAAAGACCTGAAGCTGGTGGGTGATCTGGCCGAATCGTTTGAGGTCTCAAAATCCGGGCTGGTCATTACCTTTCATCTGCGAAAGGGGGTAAGGTGGCATGACGGCCAACCTTTTACCGCCGCAGACGTCTTATTTACCTATAAGACTATGATCGATCCTCGCACCCCAACCGCCTATGCCGAAGACTTCCTTCAGGTGGAAAGGGCGGAGGCGACGGACCCTTATACCTTCCGGGTTACCTATAAAAAGCCTTTTGCCCCGGCCCTGGCCAGTTGGGGGATTTCTGTTCTGCCCGGACATCTTCTGGAAGGAAGGGATATCATGAAGAGCCCTCTGGTGCGCCATCCCATAGGCACAGGCCCCTTTATCTTCAAGGAATGGAAGGCCGGGGAAAAGGTTGTCCTTGCCTATAATCCCGATTACTTCGAGGGCCGTCCCTATATCGATCGCTTTATCTACAGGATTATCCCCGATTCTGCTACCATGTTCATGGAACTTAAGGCCGGAGGTATAGATAACATGGGCCTTAGCCCGCTTCAATATGCCCGGCAGACGGAGTATCGAAAGTTTAAAGAGAACTTTAACAAGTACCGCTATCCGGCCTTTGCCTATACCTATCTGGGGTTTAATCTGGAAGATGAAAAGTTCAGGGACAGGCGGGTAAGGCAGGCCATTTCCTATGCCATCGATCGCGGAGAGATTATCGAAGGGGTTCTGCTTGGTCTGGGGCAGGAGGCCACCGGGCCGTATAAACCCGGCACCTGGGCCTATAATCCCAATATAAGGCAATATCCCTACGACCCCGTCAAGGCCCGGGAACTTCTACAAGAGGCGGGGTGGCGGGATGCGGATGGTGACGGCATATTGGACAAGGGTGGGATACCATTTCGTTTCACCATTATTACCAACCAGGGGAATGATATCCGTGCTCGGACGGCAGAGATCATCCAGCGCCGGCTGAAAGAGGTCGGCATTAATGTCAATATCCGGATTATTGAATGGGCTGCCTTTATCAAGGAATTTATCGAGAAAAAGGCGTTTGAAGCTACTCTCCTGGGATGGACAATAAGCCAGGACCCCGATATATACGACGTCTGGCACTCTTCCAAGACAAGACCCGGAGAGTTAAACTTCATCTCTTATAGAAATACAGAGGTAGATGCCTTGCTGGAAAAAGGCAGACGCACCTTTGACCAAGGGGAACGCAGAAAAATTTACTGGCGTATTCAGGAGATACTGGCCGAGGAAGTGCCTTATGTGTTTCTCTATGTCCCGGACGCCCTTCCCGTGGTTCAGGCCCGTTTTCAGGGTATTGAACCCGCCGCCGCGGGTATAACCTATAACCTGATTAAGTGGTATGTGCCAAAGACGGAGCAGAGGTATAAGATAGTAACCGTTGACCGTTGACCGTTCACCGAAGAAGACGTTTTTCGCCCTTTTCATGGACAACGGCGAACTGATAACGGTGAACGATTCAAATGATAGTTGACAGATAATAGCTGAATGCTGAAAGCTAATAGATAATGGCCACTTATATCCTGAAAAGATTATTCCTCATGATTCCAATTTTTCTGGGGATAACCGTTATCTCCTTTGCCGTCCTGCATCTTGCCCCTGGCGCGCCCACGGAGATGCAGACCATGATGCAGCCCAAGGTCTCTCTGGAGGCCCGGGCCCGCCTCAACGCCATCTACGGCCTGGATAAGCCCCTCCCTATACAGTATTTTGACTGGCTGAAGAGACTGGTGCGATTTGACTTTGGCCGGTCTTTTTCGTCTGACAACCGGCCGGTACAGGAGAAGATCATGGAGAGGTTGCCGGTCACCCTCTTTATCAACATCCTCTCTCTGGTTCTTATCTTAGTTGTGGCCATACCCATCGGGATACTCTCTGCGGTTCACCGGTATTCTCTTTTTGACAAGGCCACCACGCTTTTTGTCTTTATAGGGTTTGCCACCCCGACCTTCTGGCTGGCACTGCTTTTGATGCTCGTTTTTGGCGTACATCTGGACTGGCTGCCCATATCCGGCCTCAAGTCCCTGAACTATGAATACCTTGGTTTCTGGGGTAAAACGGTTGACCTGGGCAGGCATCTCATTCTCCCGGTCCTGCTTTCGGCGTTCGGCGGGTTAGCCGGCCTTTCGCGCTATATGCGGTCCAACATGCTGGAGGTAATACGGCAGGATTATATCCTTACGGCCAGGGCTAAAGGCCTGCCTGAACGGGTGGTTATCTATAAACACGCCCTGCGCAATGCCTTGCTTCCGGTGGTGACTGTCCTGGGCCTGTCTATCCCCGGCCTCATCGGCGGCAGCGTCATCTTTGAATCGATATTTGCCATTCCAGGCATGGGACAGCTATTTTACGGGGCGGTCATGGCCAGAGACTATCCGGTAGTCATGGGTGAGCTGGTCATCGGGGCGGTTCTGACCCTTATCGGTAACCTGGTAGCGGATATCTCTTATGCCCTGGTTGATCCACGGATACGGGTGCGATAAGTAATGACAAGGGCCTTGGTTAAAGAATTCTGGCGGCGCTTCAGACGTCATCGCCTGGGGTTAATAGGGGCGGGGGTTGTATGGCTTCTTTTTATCATTTCTCTGGCGGCCCCTGTACTTTCTCCCTACGATCCAAGTTATATTGATATCAAATCTATCCTGGAACCACCCAGTTATGACCATCCCCTTGGCACTGATCAGTTGGGCCGCGATGTCCTCAGCCGGATTATCTGGGGAGGGCGCATATCCCTTATGGTAGGGTTTGTAGCCGTGGGTATCGCTATGGTTATCGGTGTCTTTTTAGGGGCTATGGCTGGTTATTACGCTGGTTATGTGGATACGATTATTATGCGTTTTGTGGATATTATGCTCTGTTTCCCGACGTTTTTTTTGATTCTGGCGGTCGTGGCCTTGCTTGAGCCCAGCATCTGGAATATCATGGTGGTCATCGGGGCAACGGGGTGGATGGGAATGGCCCGTTTGATTCGGGCGGAGATACTGTCCATAAAGGAGAGGGACTATGTCCTGGCGGCCCGGGCCTTAGGAGCCAGCCATACCCGCATAATATGGAGGCATATTATACCGAATGCCATGGCTCCGGTACTGGTCGCTGCCACTCTGGGCGTAGCTGCGGCCATACTGACCGAATCTGCCCTGAGTTTTTTGGGTATTGGTGTCCAGCCGCCCACGCCGAGTTGGGGTAATATCCTTACCGCGGGCAAGGACAGTATTGAAGTAGCCTGGTGGCTTTCTTTTTATCCGGGTATGGCTATACTTATTACTGTGCTTGGCTATAACCTCCTTGGTGAAGGTATAAGGGATGCTATCGATCCACGACTGAGGGAAGGAAGAGGATGATAAGAAAGGGTTGTGTCCTCCTAATCTGGTTTTTCCTGATGGGGGTTGCGGATGTAACGGCAGCCGACAAGGTGTCGGGTAATAAGGCCGCTTCTCCGCCTGCGGTTCCCGGCACAAGAATAATTATGAAACAGGAAGATGCGCCGCGATGGAAAAGCAAATGGGACCTGGCGCGTAAATTTACCCGCCAGAAGAAATATGACGTAGCCCTGGTTCTGTACAGGGAAGTATTGGAGATCAAGCCTAACCTGGATGACGCCCGTTTTGAGATGGCCCAGATATTGAGATATATGGGGAAAGATACAGAGGCTATAGAGGCCCTGGAGATTTTTTTAGAGTCAAAGCCTGACCGCACCGATGCCATGCTTCCTCTGGCCGAACTTTTGGCTGCCCACGAGAATGAAAAAAGGGCCGTAAAACTTTACGAACAGATACTTTTAAAGGAATCCGCGAATTTTTCCGCCCTGAAGGGTCTGGGAGAGGCTTATCTTAAGCTAAAAAGCTATTCAGAGGCATCTAATTATCTACTTAAGGCATTGAGTTTAAACCCCCGAGACGTGGATCTGATTTATAAGATGGCTATCTGTCTGGATAACCTGGGAAAATACGGCGAAGCCGTAGCCTATTACCAAAGGCTGATCGGCCTTAAAGGCAACGATCCGGTTTTTATTCACCGTTATGTGGACTCTCTTATAAGCGCCGGTCGTGAGACAGAGGCCATAGAGGTGCTTGCCGGATTTCTGAAAACTTATCCGGATAATCTGGCGGGCCATGATAAGATTGCCCAGCTTTATCTTAAGAAAGAGAAGAAGAAAGAGGCGCTGCCTCATCTGAAAGAGGCGCTGGCCAAAAATCGAAATGACAGTAAGCTCCTTTTTAAGATAGGGCAGATTGAAAGTGAACTCGGGCTTTACAAAGATGCCGCAGTCAGCCTCCAGGCCCTGTTAAAGATTGAACCGAAACACAGAGAGGGGATGGTTGTACTTGCTCAAGCCCTTTCTGCCGGCGGACAATACCCGGCAGCTATAGAACAGTATAAGACCTACCTGTCCCTTGCCCCAAAGGACGAAGAGGCTCTTAAAGAACTGGCCGGAATTTACCTAAAGACCAAAGAATATACAGAGGCCTCTGCCATATATGAGAAACTAAGCCAGGAGTACCCCCAAAAAACAGGCCTTAAAATTGATTTGGCTGATATATGGCTGAAAATGGGTGAACAGGAAAAGGCCCTTAAGCCCCTTGAGGATGTTTTATCCCTTGAGCCTAAGAATAAAGAGGCCCTGGTGAAGAGGGTCACAATACTACAGACATTGGGCAGGATAGGTGAGGCCACCCGGGCCTGGCAGACGGTGGTCGAGGTTTATCCTGACCTCTCGCCAGCAAAGCTGGCCTTGGCCCATCTCCTTATTGAACAGGCCCGGGTGGCTGCGGCCCAAAAGTTATTCTGCTCTGTTCTTGCTGCTGATGCTAAGAACCCGGAGGCATCGAAGGGATTGGCAAAGACGTATGAGGTAAGGGGTGAGCTGGATTTAGCCCTGGATACATATAAGAAGATACTGGCTACTTATCCCGATGATAAGGATGCAACGTTCGGTCTGGCCCGCACTTACGAGGGCCTGAAGGATTATGAAGAGGCCGGTAAGTGTTATGTCCGTCTGCTGGCCGAAAATCCCGACTCCCAGGAGGCCCTGCTTGGCCTTGCCCGTCTGGCAAGGCTCTCCGGTAACTACTATAAGAGTCGGATGATGTATTCAGACATTTTAAAACGCTGCCCTGACCTTGAAGTCGCCTGCGGCGGACTGGCAGAGCTTTACATTGACGAAGGACGTGCGGATTATGCCCGGGCGGAATATCAGAAGATGATCTTAAAAGATCCGGGTTTGGCGGCGGGGATTCGGGGCCTGGCCCTTCTCCATCTGAGAGATAATGAGTACAAGGCGGCTGAGGAACTTCTAAGGAGTTATCTTGCCTCTCACAGCGGCAGCGACGGGTATCGTCTTCTACTGGCCCGAATACTTATGGGGCGCGAAAAATGGGACGAGGCCGCGGGTATTTATCAATCAATGTTTAGCAGTGGCGATACGGCCGGAGAGGCGCGGACCGGGCTGGCCGAAAATTACTATAGAAGCGAACGATTTCCGCAGGCCGTGGCCGTTTATAATGCGGCGTTACAGGAAATGCCATACTCAGCGCTGGCATTAACCGGACTCAGAAAATCTCTGGTCGAAGCCGGTGACGGCATATATTTTGAGACTATTGGCCTGGAGATCGAAGGGCTATGCCGGCGCCGTCCTGATATCTTTTGGAATGATGATTTCTTTAAAAGTGAACTCCTTGACTGGCCGGAGAAGGTGACTCTGTACCGGAAGATCAAAGAGAACAATCCCGAGCACTTCCTGGCCGGATGGTTTTTGGCCCAGGCCCTGGAGCATGTGGATGTGGATAGAGCACTAAAGGAATATGAAGACTGGGTGGAGAAATATTCGGATAATGAGGGGGGATTGCTCAAGCTGGCCCGGCTTTACGCCCGGAAGTTTGCCTTTTCTAAGGCCCTGGCCCGGTATGATAAGCTTCTGGCCATCGATCCCAATAATGCCCTTTACCAGGGCGAAAAGATACAACTGTTTTTTGATTGGGGGCGTGGCAATGAGGCCCTGGTCCTTTTAAAAACGCTCCTTAGCCCTCATGTCGATGACGTAATTGAAGAAAAGCTTAAACAACTAGCGGAGAACGAAGAGGACCAGGAGATAAAGGATAAGCTGGTTCGCTTTCTTTCCAAAAGACCTAAGGGCTCTGTCTATTGGTTGTATGAAAAAGTTTCCCGCGAGATTGAAAAGAAAAGGTTCCCGCAAAAACTCCTCCCCGGCATGGAGCGAATCCGCCTGGACCTGTATGGAGATTACCTGATTCAGAAAAGAGCGCACGATAAAGGGAGAATCTTCAGCATTATTCCCCGGAGGTAGAGATTGCCGGGGCCACATCTCCATATTTTATGGAAGCCCTCATTCCTTCGCTTCACGGCCTGCGCAGTGACCCTTTCGGGGCTCGCAGGTGGGGAAGGGTTTTACCCCTTTCCGCCTGAGGCGGACTTTCCCCTTCCTGCTCCTCCTCGAAAGGTACCCCATTGCTCCAGCAAGTTACGCTCAGGAACAATGGCTTCCATAATATGTGGGAAAAGTCCACTAAGTACAAACTTGACAGGAACTGTTTTTGGGTACATTATTGGAGTGTTAATGAAATGGAGACGACATGGAAAATGTGCTGATTATAATACTGGTCATAGCCTTTTTTGTGGCGCTGTTTAAGTGGGTAGTGCCTCGCCTAAAGCCGCCAACCTCCTTCAGTTGTCCTACCTGAGCGACTAAAAGACCTCACTCTGCGGGCCGCAGAAATAATAAATGAAGTAACACCTTAGGTTTTTGAAAAATATGCCTGGGCAAGGCGCTATAAAAGCCAAAATCCCCCTCAATCCCCCTTTTTCAAAGGGGGAGGTGTTTCTCCTCCCTTTGGAAAAGGGAGGTTGGGAGGGATTTAAGAATACTCTTTCAACCAGCTAATCTGATACGAATTTTTTTGCTTGTCAGTAAATCCCTGGATTGATCTTTAGCAAGGCAGGATGGGGCGAAATGACCGGTTATTGGAAGAAGCTTCTTAGGGTAAATCTTACCAGCGGGAAAACCGAGACAGAAGAGATACCTGAGGAGATTATCACCAAATACCTTGGCGCCAAGGGTATCGGGGCCTACTACTTTATAAAAGGTCTTAAAAAGGGCATCGACCCCCTTTCTCCTGAAAATAGAATTATCCTGGCTACAGGGCCTTTTCAGGGTACGGAAATTCTATCTAGTGGCCGTTTCGCGGTCATTACCAAGTCTCCCCTTACCGGCATATTTCTGGATAGCTATAGCGGGGGGCTGTTTGGCCCTGGCCTCAAATACTGCGGTTTTGATCTGGCGATCATAGAAGGCAAGGCCAAGGAGCCAGTGTACGTCTCTATAACCAATGGCCGCGCTGAGATAAAGAACGCCACGCACCTGTGGGGAAGGACCACGGCTGAAACAGAAAAGATTATAAAGTCAGCGGAAGGCAAGGATACGAAGGTAGTTTCCATCGGCGTGGCCGGAGAAAACAGGGCGCTTTTCTCCTGCCTGATTAGTGACAGGCGCCGCGCCGCGGGCCGGGGAGGAGCCGGGGCGGTCTTCGGGGCGAAGAACCTTAAGGCCGTAGCGGTAAACGGCACGCTGGCTATACCGGTTCATGATGCTAAAAAGATAAAGGAATTAAATCAAAGGGCCGTTCGGGCCGCAGCGCAGAGGCGTAAAGATAACGCCGGCTTTTATCTTTACGGCACCTCGTCAGTATTGGAATATTCCCACCGGAAAGACCGCTTACCGGTCCTCAATTTTCAAAAAGGTGAGTGGGAATACTATGAGGGACTGGATGGGGAGACCATCCACAGGGAGAATAAGGTTAAATTCAATCCCTGTTGTCCCTGCCCGATTGCCTGTGGCGGCATTATGGTTGCTCAAGGTAAAGACCGGCCGGAGTATGAGACCCTGGCTATGCTGGGGGCAAACTGCGGCTTAAAGAGATATGAGGCCGTGGTTAAGGCCAATGAGCTATGTGATCTTTACGGCCTGGATACGATTTCGACCGGCAATGTCATCGCCTTTGCCATGGAATGTTCGGAAAAATGGATAATAAAAGAAAAGATTAAGTTCGGCGATGAAACGAGGCTTTTGTCATTGATTGAGGAGATTGCTTATCGCAGGGGCATAGGCGGGCAGTTGGGGCTGGGCGCCAAAAGATTAGCCGGGATGTGGGGACACGGTTCGCGTGATTTTGCCATGCATGTGAAAGGTCTTGAGATTCCAGCCTGGAATACACGGGGACAGTTAGGCCAGGGGCTGGCCTATATGACCGCTGATATCGGGGCCAGCCACTTACGCGATGGCCTTGCGGAGCATAGTCCGCCTGATAAACCGGCCATGGAGGTTGTCAAGGAGCTGGTGGAGGCCCAAAACGAGACTATTGCCAGAGATAACTACATAATATGCGCTTTTGCCCTGTACACTATTACGCACCAGATGTGTCTTGATTATTTTAAGGCCGCAACGGGTTTGGGATTGAATAAAGAGAAGATTCAGGAGATAGGTAATCGAATATTCACCCTTATTCGAGGCTTTAATTGTGGAGAGGGGATAACGCGCAAGGACGATAGCCTCCCGGCCAGGGCCATGAATGAACCCCTGCCTTCTGGAGTGGCCAAAGGCTGTAAGGCGTTTGTTAGTGAGGAAGATAAAGAGCAGTGTCTGAATAGATACTATGAACTGCGCGGCTGGGACAATAATGGTATTCCCAAAAAGGAGACACTTGAGAAACTAGGGATAGAGAGACTGACCCGGTGAGATCACGATATTTTTTTAAAGAACTTTTTTCGCCTGATTCCTGCCAGACCAACCAAACCGGAACCGACGAGAAGCATCGTAGCGGGTTCAGGAACCGGAGGATTTCCACCACCTGTATCTCCATCTCCGATCCAGCCACTTCCATCAGTGTCTATGCCTGGGGAATTTGGATCATCAATGCCCTGGACATGGGCTGCTGATCTATAGCTACCGTTGCCGCCTCCTGGAGCACTATAAAAATTGAAGGATGAAGCGGTAAGTCCTGGGATACCTGAAATTACGTAAACCGAATAATCATCCTCACCGAATCGAGTAGATACGCTTGCTGTATCAAAAGAGAATTTGATATCAAAATACCCGTCTCCATCTGCCTTAAAGGCGTTACTTCCGGTCAAAAACGAGGTTGCCTGGACGCTAGAGTAATATGTATCGTAAGTAAAGGTTAAGGAAGTGACAGCAAGATTGGGATCGAGATTGAGATACCAATCACTTACAAATTCTGATCCAGTCAGGTTCGTAGCCTCCATCTTCAATACAACCGTACCATCAGTGTTATCTATAAAAGTCGCAGTGAGCCATGGAGTGGATGGGGAAGAAGGAGCCTGTGCGCCGGAGAACTCGGTATCAAGTCCAATCGTCAATGGCAGCGCCAGGACAGGTATCGGAGATAAAGCTAAACTCACCAGCGCAACGGGAACCATCCATACGAATATAAAAAAACTTTTTAAAGTTTTCATCCTCATTTCTCTCCGTCAATATAAGCCCTTTATGGTAGTTTATTCCAAGAAAAGCAAATCTTATGCCATAGTTTTAACTTATTGTTTTTATAACATATGCTTAAATGAGTCTTTATAAAAAGTGGAAAAAGGTTACCACTTGAGGAGAAAAATTTTTCTTCTTTTAGTAATTTATTTTCACCTTGTTTATGTACTGTTAGGTTTAATGTAACTTAGTAAATTAGGAGCGATGAGTCGTCCATTTTCTTATTACGAGGCCAATCAGGCCGCTGGCTAAGAGAAGTATGGCTGAAGGCTCGGGGATCGTTACATCTGGAGGATCGAGAGGTTGGATAAACGTGGCGTATCCCACTCCCCAAGGGTTACCAAGTCCAAGAAAGGGTTTCCATACAAGGGTTTCATATTCGCTCCAGGTAGTATACAGTCCATAGCAAAGATTATCCGGGTCGTATCCCAATACCGGTACGAAGTGGTCCGTACCCCCGTTGCCGTCAGTATCGACCAGGAACATCAAAGGCCGTCCGGCATCGATTTCAGCAATCAAACTGTCCCATGTGGAATTGCTACTATATGGCTCGTACCAGGCGTCAAAAGTATATCCACGATAGTTGGCGTATCCGATAAAAGCGTCATTGGAGAAAGACTGGTAACTCCAACCGTAGCCAAGAGGATCTTCCGAGGTATGAAAAAAGTCAGCGATACTGGTGTCGGGCGGTTCAGGTAAATTGCTGTTATCCGGCGTCGGATCATACTTTTCATTGTGTGCCGGACTGGAAATATGGTTTTGGACGTTCGCCGTGAGATAGACGCTATCCCATCCACTGGCATCAAATAAGTTGTCATAGCCGTGGAGGTCCCAGTAGCCGATAACAGAGGCGGCGGCAGTAGGCCCACAGCCGTGGTACCAATTGTAGGCCGGGACATTTGAGAGAGTTATCGGTAAGGCAGCAGCAGAAGGTATATCCATCAGCCATGATGATGCTATTTCTACCAGAAGGAAGCTTATCGTTATAAGTAAGAACTTACGCATAAATGACATCCTTCCCTCCCCTGGATTGGATACCCCTGTTATATAGGTTTAGACGAGAAGCTTTTGGCTCTTCGTAAGAATATGAGCCAAATCCCTTTGTAGGGTTCGCGAGAATGCCCGGAACGAAGGTTGACTCATGTTTGTTAACAGTATTATACATTTTACGTTCGGAGGCAAGGACCATTGTGTAGTTTCGGCTAATTTTTTCGTTAACGAACTGAGGATGAAGTTGAAGCCAAAAAAGGGGCGTAAGTTGCCGTGCAGTGTTTGCGGGAGACGCATCCGCCCAAAGGACAAACTCAAGAGAGGAGTTGGAGACATATTTTCCTCTGGGGTATCCCGGTCTTTCTTTGCTACCGGCCCAGGAGAGTGGAATGTCCGGAACATGGGATCAGTTGGCCAACGTCATCTCATGGAGGCGATTGATAAGGTCCGAAAAATGGAGGCCGATACATTGGCCGAAGCAGAGTGCAAAGAACTTAAAGGGACCAAATACATCTGGTTGAAAAATCTCTGGAACCTCACCGAGAACTAGAAGGTCAGGCTTTCGGATATCCTTAATGGTCTTGGTAAACTCCAACTGCCTCAATGTCAGCACAGATTCTTATGAGAGGTCAAGAAATTATTGAAGTGTTTCGGACTGTTCCCATAGACTCAACAAGCAAACTAAGCAGCGGTGGCCAAGAACCTTGCCGTGTAACGACGCAACCAGCTTCCCGCCGTCCGCTTGGATGCCTGGTTCGGTGTTTTTTGCCGCCGATTAAAATGGGAAAGGCAGAGCCTTAATGACCCTGCCTTTCAATTGGTCACTTTTTCCTTCTTTTTAGCCTGGTTCCGGCAAAGCCCGCTATACCGGTACCAAAGAGAAGCATGGTGGCAGGTTCAGGGACTGGAGTTGTGCCGAAAGCCTGAAATTCACCAACTGAATACTTATTATCTCCTCCTGTGGCATAAATGCGAAGGTATTGGGCTGAAATAGGATTAACAAAATCAATTTGCGAAATGTATTCAGGACCACCGGAAATAGTGCTCATAGTGTCCATGCCCCACCCTATCTCACCGTATGAACTGGCAATTGTGAACAATTCGCTCCAGTTTTGATTATCCAGCGAATAGTCCACTCTGTATGTATCATTATTGTCAATAGAAAGAATCATATCTTCAATATGAAATGTCGTGCCATAATCGAAAGTAAAAGTAGGTGATGTGCCATACCACCAAACTGTATTTGTTTGCCATTGAGTCCCTTCGGTAGGGATATAGTTATCGTACAGAAGCGAAACTGAGTTGTTAAAAGTTCCAGTGCCCGTAACCGATGATGGTGTTAGCTGTATAGCTTCTGCCGTTCCAGTTATCCAGGCTATAAAAAATCCTACGACCAATCCTGCTAATAATCTCTTTTCCATTGTCATTATTCCTTTTATTGGTTCCTAGGCCTCTTTTGAAGGCCAAGTCTGCCTCTGATTCTGGCAGGCCCAAAGAAACATTTGTCGACTTTAAATGGTGCCCACAAAGTGGTCCTTTTCGGCACTCAGACTACCAGATTAATTTCTAATGGCCTAGAGCTTTATTTTTTAGAAAATTTTTTTCTGCCGAGCGCGGCCAGGCCTATCAGCCCGGAGCCCAAAAGGGTCATGGTAGCCGGTTCAGGAACCGGAGTGCCGCCCCCCGTAAACCTTTCATATACTACATCGTTGGAACAATTCACGGTCCAGCTGATAATGAAGTCATCTGAACCAAGGTATATTGGGTAATCTGAGAAGTCAAAAAAAGAGGTGACTTCAGTGCCTGTGGCTCCGGGGATTTGCCAACCCGAAAAATAGGTGGTTTGTGCAGTAGTGGAAGTGCCCAGATTAATCGCAATCGGGTGACGGTCCCTGATACAGTAACCATACCAAGTACCTGTATTGTCATTACCCGAAAGTATATAGGATGAGTCATTGTCACCCTTTATCGAGGAAATATTAATAGAGAAAAGACCGTAATCGCCCGCTGTTTTTTGCCCATTTGTCTTCACCAGATAGTCCCAGGTATTATCCGCTCCAATATCAATAAAAAGGTCGCTCGGTTTCAGGACATTCCAAATACTCAGGTAATTATCTGCCTTATAATTAAAGCAAATGTTTTCAAGGTGACCATTGCTTGATATAGATACCTTACCTCCGGTAAAATTTGGTATTCCAATGGTATCCCTAGTATCATCAGTCGTTCCGTTTTCCCATGTAGGCCAATAGTAAGAAGTATCGCTAAAGGGGATCTCTATTGCAAAAGCCTGTGACGAGACAAAAATGATCAATAAAACAAGCAAAGCCAACCGCTTTTTCATACTGTTCTCCTGAGATGTAATGCAATACCTACATGCCATATGGCAACGATGATTGTTGCCGACACTTTTTTGTCTGGAATAAAAAGCAACTTTTATGCCAACGTATTTAAAATGACTCCGGAATATAATAAATATAACGTTGTCAATTAGTTATAATAAATGGGGAAATCTGGTATAGGCCGTCAATCAATTAAGAAGTGGAAATGAAATACCAATTGTGAGAACTTCATTTCCACTGTGTGTAAAACTTTTCACATTTTTACAGGTATTGACCAAAAATTAGGAAAAAGGGGGGAATTCAATTTTTTACAGTTACATAGGGTGCTATTTCTTTTAGTTTCTTTTCCCCGATCCCCTTGATATTCATAAGATCAGCAAGGTCTTCGTACGGTCCATTTTGTTCGCGAAAGATAATGATGCGCCGGGCAAGTTGCGGCCCGATGCCGGGGATGAGTTCCAGATTCTGTTCCGTGGCCGTGCTTAAGGGCATGGGTATGCCCAGGAGAAGGCGTTCGGGATTCGTCATGGGAATAATTTTAACCTCATCTGTCCCCTCCGGTTTAGGGGTAACCAGAAGCTTTGTAGCGGTAGGCACTTTCTGTGACGGGAGGGCAGGGGAGGGCAAGTGATTTCGTTTCAAACCGCCCGCCCTTTCAATTACTTCTTTGACTGATGGTTGTAAGTAGAAAGTATAGAGGCCGGGAGATCGGACTTCACCCATGACTCGGACGTATTTTAGACCCTGGGTGGGAAATGACTCTGTAGGTGAGGCTGACCCGGGAGTTCTGCCATAAGAGAGGTAAAGATAGACACCGAGCAAGATAACAGCCAGTAATAGGATGGCCTGTTGCTCGTATCTGGTCATAAACGTTCAAACGTGTAAACGCTAACTCACCCCTTTTTTCTTTTTGCTGTCTTTAAGGAGCTTATAATTAATGCCATCCACGAGGGCCTGCCAACTGGCCTCGATGATGTCTGTGGAAACGCCCACCGTGCCCCAGGTATCTTCCCTGTCGCTGCTTTCGATAAGCACTCTTACCCGGGCGCCGGTGCCGGTCTTATCAGGGATGACGCGTACCTTATAGTCATCGAGGTGAATTTCCTTGAGTTCCGGATAAAACTTTTCCAGGGCCTTACGGATGGCATTGTCCAGGGCGTTTACCGGCCCATTGCCGATGGCGGCCGTATGCTCGACCTTCCCGCCGACTCCAAGCATGATGGTTGCTTCCGCCTGCGCCTCATCGGCTTCTTTTGATTTCTGGTCAATGACCCGGAACCCGAGAAGATCGAAATATTTTTTCTGCGTACCGAGGGCCCTTTGCATCAAGAGTTCAAAGGAGGCCTCGGCCCCTTCAAACTGATATCCCTGATTTTCCAGTTCCTTGAGTTGCTTCAATATCTCCAGTACAACCGGATCACGACTTTCGAGGTCCAGGCCGTACCGCATGGCCTTATGGAGGATATTGCTCTTTCCGGAGAGGTCGGATATAAGTATCCGCTGTATATTTCCCACCTTTTCCGGACGGATGTGTTCATAGGTTTCCGGATTTCTCTGCACGGCGCTTACGTGGATGCCTCCCTTGTGAGCAAAGGCGCTGGCCCCTACATAGGGTTGATATTTGTTGTGGGGCAGGTTGGCAATTTCCGTTATAAACCGCGATATCTCACTGAGCCTGGTGAGATGCTCATCTGTGATGCACGGTATCCTCATTTTCAGCATCAGGTTGGGAATGATCGTACACAGGTTGGCGTTCCCGCAGCGTTCACCATAGCCGTTCATCGTTCCCTGTACCTGAGAAGCCCCCAGCTCCGCGGCAACCAGGGAATTAGCCACCGCCAATCCGCTATCGTTGTGGGTATGAATGCCAAAGGAGACATTTTTAAATTCTTTTTTTACCTTACCGATGATCTTAGCCACTTCCTGGGGCAACGTCCCGCCATTGGTATCACAGAGGACAAGGCAGTCTGCACCGGCAGCGACAGCCTGCCCCAGCGTGGCCAGGGCATAATCCGGCTTGGCCTTAAATCCATCAAAGAAATGTTCGGCATCATAAAAAAGCCTCTTTACATGGGGACGGAGATAAGCTAAGGAATCACGGATTATCTCCAGATTACGCTCCAGGCTGATACGCAAGGCATCACGAACGTGTACATCCCAGGTCTTGCCAAAGATAGTAATAACCTCTGTCTGTGCCTCTACAAGGGCGCGCAGGTTGATGTCTTGTTCCGGTGTGGCGCGCGGATTATGGGTGCTGCCAAATGCCGTAATCCTGGCTGAGGAAAGGGCGTAATTTTTTATTTCCTTAAAGAACTGTACGTCCTTGGGGTTTGACCCGGGCCACCCACCCTCAATATAGTGGATACCCAATTCATCGAGCTTTAGAGAAATCCGTACCTTGTCTTCGACCGAAACGTTAAAATCTTCGGCCTGGGTGCCGTCTCTTAATGTAGTATCATAGACTTCTATACGTCGCATTCTTGATACCTCTTAAAAATTCGAATTTCGAAATTCGAATTTACTACGTGGTTTCCGGCAGGTCTTTTGTGCCTCCCAATTCGAATGCATCATGCAGGACACGCACGGCCAGCTCGGTATATTTCTCGTCTATAATTGCTGAAATCTTTATTTCAGAGGTGCTTATCATCATGATGTTTATGTTGTGTGCGGCCAAGGCGCCGAACATCTTGCCGGCGATACCTACGTGGTTACGCATACCCAGACCGATCAGGGAGACCTTGGCGATGTTCTCATCACCCATAACGCGTTCACAGCCGATCTCTTTTCCGAGCCGTTGCACTATCTCCATGGCCTTTCTGAAATCGGCCCTAGGTACGGTAAAGGTGAGATCGGTCAGGTCTGAGGCCCGGGTGTTCTGAATAATCATATCCACAGCAATGTTGGCATCTGAAATAGGTGTGAATATCCTGGCAGCAATGCCCGGCTTGTCCGGCACCTTGGTCAGGGTAATGCGGGCCTCGCTTTTGTTATAGGTCACGCCCGTCACCACTCTATCTTCCATTTCTTCTTCCTCCTGTACAACCATTGTTCCTGGATTGTTGTTGAAAGATGAACGTATATGCATGGGAACATTATATCGTTTCGCAAATTCTACCGACCGGATCTCCATGACCTTTGCCCCCAGGCTGGCCATTTCCAGCAGCTCATCATAAGAGATGCGATCTATCTTGCGGGCATTGGAGCAGACATTGGGATCGGTGGTAAAGACCCCTTCTACGTCTGTAAATATCTCGCATAGATCGGCGCCCAGCGCGGACGCCAGCGCGACCGCTGTAGTGTCTGATCCGCCCCGCCCCAAGGTGGTAATGTTCCCATCGGCATCTATGCCCTGGAACCCGGCAATAACTATAATACGTCCCTGTTTCAGGTTTTCTCTGATCAGAGATGTATCAATATCTGTAATACGGGCCTTGCCATAGGCGTTGTCGGTTAGAATACGGACCTGGTGGCCGAGAAAAGAACGGGCATCGCAGCCCATGGTTTTGGCGGCTATGGCAAAGAGGGCGATGGTTATTTGCTCACCCGTAGAAACAAGTACATCCAGTTCGCGCGGATCAGGGTCTTCAGTTATCTGATGGGCCAGCGAGATAAGCTTATTTGTTTCGCCGGACATGGCGGAAAGCACGACCACCACGTCATTTCCCTGTTTTTTGGTTTCGATGACCCTCCGGACTACCCGTCTGATCCGTTCTGTATCACCGACCGATGTCCCGCCGTATTTTTGTACGATTAAAGCCATGCTTCAGAATTCTCCTCCAAGGCCTTATAAAATAGTACGCAGATTTTCGCCGATATCCGCAGAAAAGCTTTTTTACCGCTGAGCGCCTATTGCCCGTTGTTCGTAGTCCGTTGTCCGTTGCAAATAACTACTGACCACTGACTATTGACTACTGCGATCTCTGCGGTAAATATGAAGCTGTTAATATCCTGGTAATCTGCGTTTATCTGCGTCCAATTACCATACTAAATTTTCGGCAATTTTTGCAATTCTTTCTTCCCAGTCTTTACCATGGGGTATAAGTACAATCTCTCTTTTATCTTCCGCCGAAAAGATAAAGCGGACTTCCAGACGGCCGGCAGGTATAATCCCGGCCAGACGTTCCGGCCATTCTATTACGGTCACTCCTTGCCCATAGAGATATTCTTCCAGCCCCAGATCAGATGCCGCCTCTTCGTTTTCCAGCCGGTAAAAATCCATGTGGAATAGCGGCAAACGCCCCTGGTATTCATTAATTATGGTAAAAGAGGGGCTGGTTACGGCATTAGTATTCGTTATCCCCAATCCGTGGGCGATTCCTTTGGTGAACCAGGTCTTACCGGCCCCAAGTTCGCCTTGTAAAGTCACCACGTCGCCGCCCATTAAAATTTTCCCCAGGCCGATACCCAGGTTAAAGGTCTCAACGGGATTTTTACAGGTGATGGTTATCGCTTTGGCCATGCGCGTTGTCTCCGGGGGTGCGAAGTGCAGCCAGTATCCCGGGTATGGCCTGAGCTACTTCCGTGGCCAGGATTCCGGAGATTTTCTTCTGACCGGACAATCTGTCACCGGCCAGCCCATGGCAGAATACCCCCAGGCAGGCCGCCCGGAAAGGGTTATACCCCTGAGCCATAAATCCCGCGATCGTTCCGGTCAATACATCACCCATGCCCCCGCTAGCCAGGGCGGGGCCGCCGGTAGAGTTTACGGCCGTTTCTCCGTTAGGGGCCGCAATTAGCGTAGCTGCTCCCTTGAGCACGGTATAGATACCATATTCTTTTGATAGTCCTTCGGCCATAGACAGGCGGTTTTCCTGTATCTCCCAGGTTTTTTTGTCCGCCAGCCGGCCCATTTCACCCGGATGTGGCGTTAAAATACGTATATTAATGCTTTCTTTTAATATATGCAAATATCCTTTTATGGCTCTTATGGCGTCGGCATCAATAACCATAGGGATATCTGCTTCGGCCACCAAACGTCGTATGAGGGCCTGGGTCTCAGGATGAAGGGAGAGGCCGGGCCCGATGGCCAGGACCTTCTTGTTTTCTATGAGTTCCATAATACGATCATAGGCGGCGGTAGAAAGGGTGCCGTCAATAGTCTCAGGAAGCGGCTCACTCATAGCCTCGGTCACTTTAGTTTCAAATACAGGGTTGAGGCTCTTCGGCAGGCCGCACGTGACTAATCCGGCTCCGGAACGTAGGGCCCCCAGGCAGGTGAGGATGGCCGCGCCGCTCTTCCCGGGTGAACCGGCAATAATCAGGACGTGGCCATAGGTGCCCTTGTGGCTGTCCGGCGGCCGGGGCAAAATCCAATCATAGCATATATTACGGTCGAGAAGTTCGCGGCGGATTCTATTTTCTTCTACGGCCCTTGCCGGTATTCCTATGTCTATTATCTTGAGGGAGCCGATAAATTCCGGCCCTGGAGGAACTATCTGGCCGATCTTGGGCAGGCCGAAGGTTATGGTGCAATCCGACTTCACCGCCGTGCCCAAAGGCCGGCCTGTATCGGCATCCAGACCGGATGGGATATCAAGAGACCAGACCGGTTTCTTTAGCTCATTCAGCCAGTTTATAACCGTGGCCATTACCCCCCGGACGTCTCCTTTAAGGCCGGTGCCAAAGATGGCATCAATAAAAAAGACATTTTCGCTCGCCGCCCGATCCTGGTATCTTGCCCATTCCTGATCGCCGGGGACGGCGATGACCGGGATATCGAGATGCGTGATGACCTTATAATTGGTTAAGGCATCCCCTTTGAGCTTCTCCGGGGAGGTGAGGAGATAGACGGTAACCAGTACGCCTCTTTCGGCGAGCCAGCGAGCGATGACGAACCCGTCACCGCCATTATTGCCCGGGCCGGAGAAGATGGCCACCTTTTGTCCACCTTTTAATTCGGGCCTGGCCGCGAGGATGGCCTCGGCCGCGCCGTGCCCCGCATTTTCCATAAGCACCGGGCCGGGGATGCCGTATTTCTCGATGGCGGTTCTATCTATTTCTCTCATCTCAGATGCAGTAACGAGCTTCATGTAAAACCTCCGGGATAACATAACCGTTCACCGTTGACCGTTCCCAAAAAAGACGGTTTTTAGGTCGCATAGACTCGACTCTTATGATTTCTTACGGACAACAGTAAACGGATAACGGTGAACGTATAACAGGATAGCTACGAGCTATCCGTTTCGAGGATAACCACGGCTATGCCATAATCTCTTTCATGGGAAAGACTGACAAATTTTCGTTGTATGTCCAGCCTTCCACAGAGTTCAGCGCTTGGCCCATATAGGTTCAATATCGGCTTTCCGGATGCCTCATTGGATATCTCGATGTCTCTCCAAGTTATACCAGACTGCATCCCCAGGCCAATCGCCTTGGCAAAGGCCTCCTTGGCCGCGAAGCGAAGGGCATAATGCAGGTGCGACTCCTTTTTTTTAAGACAATAGGCATTTTCGACCGGCGTAAAAATTCTTTCCTGGAAACGGGTTCCGAACTTTGTCAGCACCTCGCGGATACGGGCGATCTCAACGATATCTGTACCTACGCCATAAATCATAATAAATAGCCATCAGCCCCTTCAGCGATCAGCTTGACACATCACTTATCACCCCTGCCTGATTAAGGCCAGCATCTCCCTTACCGCCTTTTCCATACCCACCAGGACTGCCCGCCCTATGATGCTATGGCCGATGCTGAATTCCTCTATCTCCGGCCAGGCCACCAGCGGCTTGATGTTTATATAATTAAGGCCGTGGCCGGCATTGATCCTGAGCTTTAGTCTATGGGCGGTTTCCACGGCCTTTCTAACGCGAAATAATTCCTGCTTCTTTTCGACCTCATTTTGGGCATCGGCGTAGCGTCCGGTATGGATTTCTACAAAGTCGGCCCCTAATCCTTGCGAGACCTTGACATCAGCCGGTTCCGGATTGATGAAAAGGCTTACCAGTATGCCGTTTTTCTTGAGTGTGGCTATCGCCTTTTTCAATAAAGATTTCCGGCTTACGTCCAGGCCGCCTTCTGTGGTTAATTCCTCCCTTTTTTCCGGAACGAGGGTAACCATGTCCGGTCTGATTTGGCCGGCGATGCTAATCATCTCTTCCGTGGCGGCCATCTCCAGATTTAATTTGGTCTTTACGGTCTGTTTCAGGATATGGAGGTCTCTGTCCTGGATATGTCTCCGGTCTTCGCGCAGATGGATGATGATCCCTTCTGCCCCGGCCAGTTCAGCTATAGCCGCGGCTGCCACCGGATCCGGTTCTATAGTACGCCGGGCCTGCCGTACTGTGGCTATGTGATCGACATTTACCGCCAGTTTTGCCACTTCTAGTCCCTCCTTAAAATATCTAACATTTCTTTTTCTTTTTTAAACATCGCACGGGCGTCTTTCGCCTTTTCATGATCGTAACCTAACAGGTGTAATATACCGTGGACAAGAAGCCAGTCTGTTTTTGCCTCGAGGCTGATATCTTCCTGCCCGGCCTCCCGACCGGCGGTCTCCATGGAAATAACCACATCTCCCAGGATTTCAGGGTGTATGCCGGGGAGATCCGGGGACTGCATGGGAAATGATATGACGTTGGTCGGTCCGCTCCGTTTCAGATAGAGTTCATTCAAGCGGGTTATCTCTTCGTCATTTACGAAAAGAATACTCAGCTCGGCGTCAGGATGAGCCAAGTTTCTTAAAAGTTTCTCCGCTTTTTCCCTTATCTTTCGGCGGTCGATCCTTATCGTCTTTTGTTTGTTGCTGATCAGAATCGGCATTGGTTTTTTTTACTCCGTTACCCCTGGCAGTCGTTTCCGGATATTCAATGCGCTGATGGAATATACCCGTCAGGACGCGTGTAAAGCTCTTTGCTATCTGATGCATATCCTTGAGCGTGAGCTCGCAGTCATTGAGCTGGCCGTCGGCGAAGATATTATTTATGATCTTTTGGACCATACCCTGGATTCTGGCCGGCGTAGGATCATTGAGGGTCCGGGAGGCAGCCTCAGCCGCGTCGGCCAGCATTATCAGCCCGGCCTCCTTGGTCTGGGGTGTGGGGCCGGGATAGCGAAAATCCTCTATACGGACTGCAGACTGGTCTGAATCCTGCGCGCTCCTGGCCTTTTCATAAAAATAAGAAATAAGGCTTGTACCGTGGTGTTGCCGGATGATGTCGATCATCTCTGTGCCTAATTTATGTTTTCTGGCCAATTCTACGCCATCTTTGACATGGGAGATAAGGATAAGGCTGCTCATAGAAGGAGCGAGCCTTTCATGTTTGTTGTCCATCCCTATTTGGTTTTCAATAAAATAAACGGGTTTTTTTGTTTTACCGATATCGTGGTAATAGGCGCTGACCTTGGCCAGCAATGAGTTCGCGCCAACGGCCCGGGCGGCTGACTCTACCATACTTCCTACGATCACGCTGTGATGGTATGTCCCCGGGGCCTGCACCATCAGTTCTTGCAGGAGCGGATGGTCCATGCTGGCCAGTTCAAGCAGTTTGAAATTTGTGGTATATCCAAAGAGGATCTCTACAATGGGGATGAGACCGATGACTATGATCCCCAGAAGGCAGCCCCCCGCAAAGGCGGTAAACATACCTTCAATGGTTTTAAAGGCAAAGAAAGAACCGGTAGAGAGGTTAAAAGCAATAATCATGAGCACCTGGACCAGTCCGACTATGGCGCCGGCCTTCAATACATTTCCCCGTTCCTTGAACTGGGAGACGTTGCGGGAGGCGATTATGCTGCCTACCAGAAAGTAGATAAAAAATTCCAGGGTGTTTGCGAGGAGCAGGGCGGCCAGGATAGAGGCGGGCAGAGAAAATATAATGGCCATGTCTGCCGTGAAAAACACACTTACCAACATAGCCGCGGAAGCGACGGGCAGGGCATATAAAAGGACATTCGGATCCAGTTGCGGCATATTGACAGTGACTGCCCGAACAACAAACAGAGATATCTTTGCGGCAATAAGCACGAGAGCCAAGAGCACACAGAAGAAAAGTAGATTTTTATTGCTGGCTATGAAGGATTTAACCCGCTTGAGTGAGGCATTATAAAGCGTTTTGAGGATAATGGCAGTAAGCAGCGCTGAACCCAGAAATATAGAGATGGTATCCACCTGCCGGGAAGGGCTTTGCTGGGCCTTTAGTTTGATAAGATGCGCGTCCTGTATGCGCTCTCCTTCGCGAACGATTATCTCTCCCTTTTTGATCTGGAGATAAACCGGCGCTGCTATAGATTGTCCCTGATCCTGGGGTGCTTCTGCCCCGGCAGATATTCGGCCTGTCTCTGTGGACTTAGTGGCAAGGTTTGTCTGCCCCGGCGGATCTTCGATTTGCGCCGTACCTTGAGATAGACCGGGGTTAGCCGTTTCAGGCCCGTTTCCCCCCAGGGGCGGATAGTATTCAACTGAAAAATCGCGGGAAGCCTTTATATCTTCTTCGGCCACATCACCGGGTTTGTACCGGACATTTTTTTGTGACAAGCTTGGAGATAAAAGAAATGCTATGAAAAGGCTAAGCGTGACCAGCATTAACCAGCGCTGAAAGGACGCATCCCTAAGGAGTTGCGGCGTCTTTTCGCCCAGCCTTGACAATGCGCCGCTGATGGACATGGGCTTGGCCGGTTTTTCTTCTTTGCCTGGCATGGGGGTTAGTTGACTAATGTGCACGCCCTTTTTCGGCATCTACTTTTTCGTAGGCGTGGATAATTTCCTGGACCAGTCTGTGCCTGATGACATCTCTTTTAGAGAAATACACAAAACGTATGCCTGGAATGCCCTCCAGTATCCTACGCGCCTCGATCAGTCCCGATGGTTTGCCTTCCGGAAGGTCGATCTGGGTTATATCCCCGGTGATTACGGCCTTGGACCCAAATCCGAGCCGGGTCAGAAACATTTTCATCTGTTCGGAGGTGCTGTTCTGGGCCTCGTCCAATATAACAAAAGAGTCGTTTAGTGTCCTTCCGCGCATGAAGGCCAGGGGGGCTACTTCTATCACCCCGCGCTGAATAAGTTTAGTGGCCCTCTCAAAGTTCATCATATCGTACAGGGCATCGTAAAGGGGCCTGAGGTAGGGATTGACCTTTTCATAGAGATCACCGGGAAGAAAGCCAAGTCTTTCTCCGGCCTCGACCGCGGGGCGGGCCAGTATAATCCTTAAGACCTCTTCTTTCACCAATGCGGAGACGGCCATAGCCATGGCCAGATAGGTCTTGCCGGTACCCGCCGGCCCGATGCCGAAGACAATGTCATGCTTGCGCATGGCGTCGATATATTCTTTCTGGGCAAGACTTTTGGGAGTAACCACCCTCTTGCCGGAAGTAATATACACGGTATCGAGGAATATATCTTTTAACTTTACGGAGGGATCGCTGCTCAGAATCCGGATGGCATATTCCGCGTCATGCGGGTATATGGGATAGCCGGAGTGCAGAAGGTCATATAACTGCCGGCATATCTCCGCGGCCAATTGGACGTCCGGCAACAGACCGGTTAAAGTCAATGTGTTGCCCTTGACTCCGGCGTGAACACCCAAGTGCTGCTCCAGCAGTTTGAGATTCTGGTTTTGTTCGCCAAATAGCGCTTTGGCCAGGGCATTATCTTTAAAATCCAGTTTGAGGGTAGATGTATCTACCGGCGATGAAGAATGGGCTTTCAAGTAATCTTTGCCTCTTGGTCAGTCCTTTCTGGAACAAGAAACCGGGCTAACGTCTCTATTTTATTAACATAACTTCTTTTTTCCTGCAAGAAAAATAGTCCCTTATTCCCCTGAATTAGCTGCTTTTTGTCAATCCTGGCAACAATCAACCGACATTATCAATTATTTCTGGCACTTTATTATTGACTTTACCGGCGAGTTTTGCTACAAAAAAATACAATCAAGTACGTAGTGAGGTGTGGTTATGATTCATACGGTGCATAATTTTCTGCCCTGGGGGATTCCCTGGGATGCCGGCCACGGGGTATTTTTCGGCATTACCTATACCGTTATCGTGGTCCTGGGGGTTGCCCTGACGTACGTAGTGCTGAAGACGGTCGAAGACCTCAAAAAGGGCGGCGGCTCGCATCACTAGTAATAATTAAAGGATCAGGTCGTTAAATCCTAACACCTTAATAAGTTTAATAGATAGTTTGAGATATGGAGAGGAATATAATATCCTCTCTATCTGCTTGTTTTCTTGTGGTACTTACCTGTACAAAAAGGTAAGTACCACTTTTTGTTATTCTGGATATCAGGTGTCTCCCTGCCACATTTGTGATTAGCTCATCACATCCCAATAGCTAATGAAGACAGAAAAACTCCCCCTCACTGGCCATCTGGAAGAATTGCGCAGGTGTCTGGTCATCTCATTCATGGCTATAGGTATTGGGTTTCTCTTTTCCTATGCCTTTTCACAGGAGATTTTTGACCTATTGGCCCGTCCCCTTTACAGGCTGCTTCCGCCGGGTGATGCGCTTATATTTACCGGTTATCCGGAGGCATTTTTTCTTTATCTCAAACTGGCTTTTTTTGCCGGTGTGGTTGAGGCCGGCCCGGTTATTCTTTATCAAGTCTGGACCTTTATTGAACCCGGGCTTTATGAGCATGAGAAAAAAATGGCCGTACCATTCGTTTTGGCCTCCACCTTCTTCTTTGTCTGTGGACTACTTTTTGCCTACTTTGTCGTGTTTCCGGTGGCTTTTAAATTTTTCTTGGGCTACAATTCCGAGCACCTGAGCGCTGTGCCTGCCATAGGCGAATACTTTTCCTTTGCTACGCGTCTTCTTCTGGCCTTTGGTCTGGTTTTTGAGTTTCCGGTGGTGATGTGCTTCCTGGCCAGAATGCACGTGGTAACCGTATCATTTTTGAGACGAAACCGGAAGTATGCTATCTTAGGTATATTTATCCTGGCCGCCCTGATTACTCCTACGCCGGACGTCGTAAATCAGTTGCTTATGGCCGGCCCTCTTCTTGTGCTCTATGAATTAAGTATTTTCTTGATATGGCTTATGGAACGGCGGTCGGGGACTGCAAGGGAATAGGAGTCAGGAGACAGTAGTCAGGAGACAGAAGTCAGGAGACAGGAGAAGGGCAAGGAGTTATGAGTTGCTGAACACTGGCGGCTGATAAGGGGGTTATAATGGAATACAGAGAAGGCAGGATTGCGCGTACCTTTGTTTTATACTTTAGTGACGGAGATGACCCGCTGGAGGGGATCAAAAAGGTCGCCATAGAGAAGGGGATCAGAGTGGCCTGGTTTTTCCTGCTCGGGGGGCTGCGGCAGGCCGGGGTGGTAACCGGCCCGGAAAGGCCGGACATTCCGCCTAAGCCTATGTGGAAGGAGTTTACCGGTGATGCCAGAGAGATCGTCGGACTGGGGAGCATACTCTGGAATGACCGGGAACCCTTGATTCATGTGCATACTGCCATAGGCAGAGGGGATGAAGCGGTTGTCGGTTGTGTCAGGCGCGATGCCCGCACCTTTTTGGTCATTGAGGCGCTGATTATGGAAATAGAAGGGCTTGAGGCCAGAAGAAAACTCGATGATAAAAGCGGCATGTTTCTGGCCAGCTTTGATTAGGAGGTCTTGTACATGTACGAAGTATTTATCCGTTCCCACTTTTCAGCCGCCCACCACCTGCGGGATTATCCGGGGAACTGCGAGAAACACCACGGGCATAATTGGTCAATAGAGGTTGCTGTGAGGTGCGCCTCCCTGGATAATATGGGTATGGGCGTGGATTTCAGAATTATTAAGAAGACCCTCTCCGAGGTCCTCTCGGATTTAGACCATACCGACCTGAACGAACTGCCTTACTTTAAGGAAAAGAATCCATCATCGGAGAATATTGCCGCCTATATCTATGAGAGATTGAAGCCATACTTTGACGGCAAGCAGTGCCGGCTCCATCGGGTGACCGTCGGTGAAACACCGGAGACGGGCGTCAGCTATCTGGAGGATTAAATTGCCCCTGACCGTATGCGAGACGTTTTACAGCATCCAGGGAGAATCTACCTTTGCCGGCTGGCCGTGTTTTTTTATACGCCTTAGTGGTTGCAATCTGAGATGCAGTTATTGTGATACCACCTATGCCTACACCGAAGGCCGCATTTTAAGTAAGGAAGATATACTGCGCCAGGTGGAGGCTTGCGGGTCTAAAATAGTTGAGGTCACAGGCGGTGAGCCGCTTTTACAGACGGAGACCGTACTGCTTCTCAACGCCCTGGCAGATAGGAATTATGTCGTTCTTCTGGAGACCAACGGAAGCCGCTCTTTAAGAGATGTGCCGCAAGGGGTAGTAAAAATCATGGATCTTAAATGCCCGTCCAGCGGGATGTCCGCCTACATGGACTTTAATAATATGCGTTATCTCGACCTAAAAGATCAGGTCAAGTTCGTTATTCAGGATCGCAGTGACTACGAATGGGCAAGGGAAAAGATGTCCAGGCATCATATCCCGGTCTATACCCAGGCTGTCCTGTCGCCGGGCTGGCAAAAGATGGATGCCAAAACCCTGGCCGAGTGGATGTTGGCTGACCGGCTGGCGGCCAGGATGCAGATACAATTGCATAAGTATCTCTGGCCGGACCGGGAGCGGATGGTGTAATGAAACACTCATGCCTCAAAGAGACACAAAGAACAATGAAAACAATCCCCCCTTTGGTAAAGAGAGCATCCGTCAAGTCCCCCTTTGAAAAAGGGAAGCCCTTACATTCCCCCTTTGGAAAAGGGGGATACAGGGGGATTTTCAGGTGAAAAGAGACTTGGCCATTATTTTGGTAAGCGGCGGCCTGGATAGCTGTGTGACCGCAGCTATCGCTGCCCATCAATATGAGGTCGCCTTTTTACATGTGAATTACGGCCAGCGCACGGAAGGGCGGGAGCTTACCGCCTTTTACGCTATTGCTGATAATTATGACGTTTCGAGGCGGCTGATCGTCGATATCGGCTATCTCCTTCAGATAGGCGGTTCAAGCCTTACTGACCGGAACATTCCTGTCCCTGAGGCCGGCCGTATCCAAAGCGGAGAGATTCCAACCACGTATGTCCCCTTCCGAAATACGCATCTCGTCGCCATTGCCGTATCCTGGGCTGAAGTAATCGGCGCCAGGAAGGTTTTCATCGGGGCCACTGAGGTGGACAGTTCCGGTTACCCGGATTGCCGAAAGGGCTATTTCGATGCCTATAATAATCTCATAAGGCTGGGTACGCGGCCCGAGACAGATATAAGCATTGAGACCCCGCTGATTGACCTTTCAAAGGAAGAAGTGGTGCGCCGCGGCTTGGAGCTTAAGGCCCCGTTGCATCTGACCTGGTCCTGTTATAAGAATGAAGATGTGGCCTGCGGACGATGCGATTCCTGTATCTTGCGCCTCAAAGGGTTCAGATTGGCCGGTGTGCCGGACCCGATTTCTTACGCCTCCTGATTTGTTTTAACCAGATTGACGAGAATGTTCTCATTAGGTAGCAGGGGATGGAGAAAACAACTAAAGAGATCGAGCAGAGGATAAAAAAGCTGCGTGAGGATATCCATTACCATAACTACCGTTACTATGTTTTGGATAGCCCGGTCATTTCCGATGCGGAATATGATCAGTTAATGCGCGAGCTTATTGAACTGGAAGAGAAATACCCTCATCTTATTACCCCGGATTCACCTACACAGCGGGTCGGGGCAGCGCCCCTGGAAAAATTCGGCACGGCGAGGCATGCTCTTCCTATGCTCAGCCTGGAGAATGCCTTTGATGAGGGCGAGGCGCGGGAGTTTGAACAGCGCATAAAAAGGTTTCTGCGCATGGACGGGCTTATTGACTACGTGGCTGAGCCCAAGATGGACGGCCTGGCTATAGAAATTGTCTATGAAGACGGTTTGCTTAGTACGGCATCGACAAGGGGTGATGGGGTAACCGGAGAGGATGTAACCCAGAATGTGCGCACCATAAAGTCCATCCCGCTCAGGCTGCAACGTGGCGAGTCTATACCGGGACGCCTTGAGGCACGCGGGGAGGTATTTTTAAGCCTCAAGGCCTTCAAAGAGATTAATCAGCAGCGCATTAGAGACGGCGAGTCGCCCTTCGCCAATCCGCGCAATGCCGCGGCCGGTTCCCTGAGGCAGTTAGACCCCAGAGTTACGGCCAGACGCCCCCTTGATTTCTTTGCTTATGGGGTAGGGGTGGTGGAGGGCAGGTCATTTACCAGCCAATGGGAGATACTCACGGTACTGCCGAAGTGGGGGATAAAGGTGAACCCCCTTATTCGCCGTTGCAAAGGGATTGAGGGGTGTATCGATTATTTTCAGGAACTCGAAGGGAGACGTCGCAGTCTTGCCTACGAGATCGATGGCATGGTGATCAAGGTTGATTCTTTCAGCCTTCAGGATCGCCTTGGTGTCAAGACCCGCAGCCCCAGGTGGGCCGTGGCCTATAAGTTTCCGGCAAACCAGGCCAGTACGCGTATTCTTGATATCCAGGTTCAGGTGGGGAGAACCGGGACCCTGACGCCGGTGGCTATTATGGAGCCGGTGAATATAGGCGGCGTTGAGGTCAGCCGGGCCACCTTGCACAATCAGGATGAGATCGCCCGCAAGGACATCCGGACAGGTGATGTTGTTCTGGTTCAGCGCGCGGGTGAGGTCATACCGGAAGTAGTTAAATCGATTCCGGAAAAGAGGACCGGTAAAGAAAAAAAATTTGTCATGCCGGAGAGATGTCCGGTGTGCGGGGCCAGGGTGGTGCAACTGCCGGACGAAGTGGCCGTTCGCTGCCCCAATGCCTCCTGCCCGGCCCAGGTGAAGGAATCCATAGCCCACTTTGCATCCAAGGGCGGTATGGATATTGAGGGGCTGGGTGAAAAGATAGTGGCGCAACTGGTGGACTCCGGCGTTATTAAGGATGCGGCCGATCTTTATTATCTGAGCCGGGAGCAGATTCTGGCCTTGGAACGCTTTGCCGTAAGGTCCACAGAGAACATCCTGGTCGCGATTGACAAAAGCAAGCAAACCTCATTGTCGAGTTTCCTGTATGCCCTGGGTATCCGTTACGTGGGCGAAAAGACGGCCCAGATTCTGGCCGAAAAATTCGGCAGCATGGAGGCCATTGAAAAGGCCTTTATGGAGCAACTCATGGAGATAGATGAGATCGGTCCTCAGGTAGCGGCCAGCGTCACTACGTTCTTTGCTGAAAAGAAAAATCAGGATGTGATCCATCGCCTCCTTGCCGCCGGGGTGCGCCCCGCCCCGCCTGTTCCCATTGGACCCCGTCCGCTTGCCGGGCAGAGTTTTGTCTTTACAGGCGGCCTGGAATCCTTTTCCAGAGATGAGGCCAAGAACAAGGTCAAGGAACTGGGCGGGATAGTATCTTCCTCTGCGAGCCGCAAGACGAATTATGTGGTAGCCGGTAAGGACCCGGGATCAAAACTGGCCAAGGCCAGGGAGTTAGGAGTGACCATACTGACTGAAGAGGAATTTAAAAGGCTGATCGGGACGTGAGTTAGAAGTCAGGAGACAGAATTCAGCATCTTGGGGGTAGGCCATGGTAAGAGCGCATGTTATAATTAATGGTCGTGTGCAGGGGGTCTTTTTCCGGTACTCCACGCAAGAGGAGGCCACCCGCCTCGGACTCAAGGGTTGGGTAAAAAACAGGCATGACGGGCAGGTGGAGGCGGTCTTCGAGGGAGATGAACCGACTGTTGAGAAGATGCTGAAATGGTGCCATCAGGGACCGCCACATGCAGTAGTGAATAAGGTCGATGTAAACTGGGAGGATTATAAAGGGGAATCTGATAGATTTGATATACGTTATTAACTCTCTCGTGTCAAAACAGATCGGTCCGTATTCCCTCTAGAATACACACATCTCTCCGCAATCCGGACATATCCAGGTAACCGCATTACCGGACAGTCCCCACATGTTTTCTTCCATACAGGCCGGGCAAATCTGGAACCCACACCGGCATGTCCAGCAGAAGGGGAGTTCTTTCCCGCAGGCATGACAGATATAATGTCTTTTCCCCCGGCGTGCGTTACTATTTTTTTTCGCGGTATCTTTTTGTAGAGACATTGTTATTGCAACGCCTCGCGGATCTTTCTTAATTCCCGGTCCGCCGCCTTGTTTCTCTCTTCTAAGTCCAGCACATATTCCATTAGGGCCTTCATCTCATCTACGCTGACATAGGCGGTAGTTCCTTCAATACGAAAATTAACCGGAGGCCTTTTAGGGAGTGCAGGGAGCGGCTCGGGCCTTGGTACTGACGCCTTTGGGGTCAGCCAGGCGCATGAAGTAAGTAATAGGGTCATCGTTAAAATCAAAAAAACTTTTTTGCAGATATTCATTATGCTTTCCTCCTTTTTGCCGGCCGGGTCTATGCCAGCAAAAGGTGTATAGGCCTACCCAGGATTTTTTTTGCAATCTCTGCAAAGGTAGGCGTAAGGTCTGAGACATAAAATTGGTTATTGTTGCCTCGTTTGAGTATAACCTCAATTTCCGGGTGCCCGGCCAGGTAGTTTTTAATATAACCGGCCAGCTCCGCTGATGAGTCCACAATCTTAACCCGTTTACCCATTTTCACCTGAATAATATCTTTAAGCAGGGGGTAATGGGTGCAGCCCAGCACCAGGGTGTCGATCTGTTTTCTTTTCAGCGGGTAAAGGTATTTTTTTAAGATCATCTTGGTCTCACGGCGCTTAAGCCATCCTTCTTCCACTAGAGGCACGAGGAGCGGGCAGGCATTAGAGAACACCTTAATGTCCGGATATAGGTCTTTTATCTTTTTGTCGTAGATGTTGCTATTGACGGTCGCTCTGGTACCAATGATACCCACGTTGTGATTTTTTGTGACCTGTGTGACTTTGACGACGGCCGGGGTTACCACCTCGAATATGGGTACGCCGGGGAACCTGTCCCGCAGCGCCTCTGTGGCTACACTGGAGGCGGTGTTACAGGCAACGACAATAATTTTGGCCCCCCTGGAAAGCAAAAATTCAGTATCCTGGATAGCATAGTCGATAATGGTGGCCGGGCTTTTTGTCCCATAGGGGGTTCGGGCCGTATCTCCAAAATATACGATTTCATAGTCCGGGAGTTGCTGAAAAACGGCCCTGACTACGGTAAGGCCGCCGATGCCTGAATCAAATATGCCGATCATAAGTCTCTCTTTTTAAAGTAATTGTACAGCCCGAAACTGCCTGAAACTTTTAAACAGGCTGTTATTATAAGAGATAGCGCCGCTGTTGTCAAAATAATCACATCCTTAGTTTCGCCTATGAAACACACATGTCACATGGCGAACAAAGAACAATGGAAATAATCCCCCCTCACCCCCCCCTTTAGTAAAGGGGGGCATTCGTTAAGTTCCCCTTTGGGGGGAAACGGGGGCACATCAATCCCCCCTTTGGAAAAGGGGGATACAGGGGGATTTTCAGGTGAAAGATAATGGTTTGGACTTTAAGGGAGAAATCATGTAAAGTGCCCAAAATTTTTTAGTAAGGAGCGATCAATGGATGGTCAGTATTCCGGCATGGAGCTGCTTAAAAGGCCGTTGGTACCTCTTACCTTTCTGGTCAGCGGGCTGTTTCTGACTACCGGCCTGCCGGACATTGCCGCGACCGTCGCTAAAATAAAAGAAAATATAACGCTGGACGGTGTGTTTTATGATAATCCTCAGGTCATATTAAAGGACTATCTGGATGTGTTCGAACCCTACGAAAGATTTAAAAGAGGAGAATTAAAAACCAGGGGGCGGCTGATCGTTGATTTAGACCACAAACCCATGGATATCCTGGCCGGTACCATTTTGGAGATAAAGCAGGAGCTGCTGAGGCGGGAATTGGGGCACATAAATTCTGCCCTTTGCGGACAGTATCATTGCACCATTTGCTGTCAGGGACCGCTGGAAGAGGAAGAAAATTCTTTTTTTGAGCTGCCGTTGACTGAAGAAGAGGCGCTGCTCTTCCCGTTGCCCGGCATAGATACAACCCTGACGCGATCCACAAACGCCTACGCCGAACCTCCGTTAATGCGGGATGACCAGCCCTTCTACAAGACGGAGCCCGCTCTTTATCACTGGCGTCAGGGATGGGGGCTTATTCTTACGCGCGGTTCTTTTTGTCCGAATTTGAACAGAGATAACGGCCGCTGCCTGATATATGAGAAGCGGCCAGGGGTCTGTCGCTGGCCACAGATTTTCCCGATGGTGCTGGAAAAGGTGTTTGACCCGGAAGGCGTCCAGGGTATTGCATCGGCAAACGGCGTGAGTCTCAACGATTTGACGGACAAGGATCACTACTATGTAAGTCAGGAAAAAATCCTGGCCGTATGGGATTGTCCGTATGTGCAGGAATACAAGGATGATATTATCCGGTTTGCTGAACTGAGCAGCCTTGAACCGGTTTTCCGCAGGAACAAGAAGTAAGATATTTAGATAGGCCTCATTTTGTCGTCCGGCATACCGGTCTTTCGGCCAGATGTGGTTTAAGTCCGGCCGCTTCGATTAAATGGATGGGAATTAATATCCCATAAAGGCCATCATCTCTCCGGCAATCTCGTCAAACTCTTTGTGCATAGCATCTGACCATTCCTCTTTGGGCGGGAAGGTGTAGGTGGGATTGGCGTTGTAACGCCGTCTGGCCCACAATCTATCTGCCATAGGCACTCCGGCAAATTGTTCAAGTTTGTCGAGAGCGGCATCGCTTGTACAGTTTTCGATCTTCACGATGAGCTTTTGGCTGTCAGGAATGACCTTTAATCCTTCCAGGGCAATCCTGTTTCTGTGCGTCCATATCCAGGCGTTTTTCTGGAGCGGGGTCATCTCATCCCACCTGTCAAAATAAGGATCATTACGGAGGGGCACTGTGCCAAACATACCCTGTTCATGCCATTTGCGCGTGATCCCTGACCGGGCAAAGTCCTTGCCGTTCCTTACTCCGAGGATAAATTTGGCTGACGGGTTAAGGTAATAGATGGCATCAAGAAAGTGAATGTACAGGTTGGAAGAATCAATAAACCTCTCCGGGTCGATGCCCTGGTGGAGATCTTTTATAACCATAATCCTTTTTTCAAGGCGGTCGAAAGGATTTGCACGGGGATCTTTAAGAGAAAAATATTTATCGAGGAGATAGGCGACCCGGAACTCATGGTATCCGCCGAATAGCCTGGCGAACATGCCGGTCCCCGACCGTCCCGTACCGGTAATGATTAGCATATTTCTATTTAGTTCCCATCCGAAAATCCCCCTGTATCCCTCTTTTCCAAAGGGGGATTTCAATAGTTCCCCCCTTTAGCAAAGGGGGGGGTGTGGGGGGATTTGGCAGTTTCCGGATAAACACTATTTAGTTACTTCGTCCCGAGGATACGTTCGATGGTTCCCGTGGTCGATGCCCCTTCGATCAGGGGTATCCGGACCACACGGCCGCCGTAGGATTTAACCATATCGGCGCCTACGATATCCTCTTCCTCCCAGTCGCTCCCCTTTACGAGCACATCCGGTTTAAGCGCCTCGATCAGGGCGTAGGGCGTTTCTTCAGAAAATAAAGCAACCGCATCTACTGTGGCCAGGGCAGCCAGAAGCTCTGCCCGGTTCTTCTCATTGTTTATGGGCCGGTCCGGCCCTTTTATGGCCCGCACGGACTCATCACTGTTTACGCCGATTATAAGGAAATCGCCCTGTGTCCGGGCTTCCGCCAGATAACGGGCATGGCCGACGTGGAGTATATCAAAACAGCCATTGGTAAACACGATTCTTTTCCCTTCCTTTTTAATGCGCATGATAAGCTCTTTGGCCGCATCCCGGGACATGATCTTGTCCTGATAGGATGAGGGTGCAAAAGCAGGGGAGGGGACGGTATTGAAGAAATCCCGTGTTTTTTCTACCTGGGAGGGGTCAATATCTATGGCCACAAGACATTCTTTTTCGTCTGCCTCAAAGAGGATAGAGCCGTCCGGCCCTATGATGCGGGAATGCCCGGCAAATACGGTCTTCCCATCTGTTCCGCAGCAGTTGGCGGCCACCACAAAACACTGATTCTCGATAGCCCGTGCCGTGGTGAGGGCCTGCCAGTGCCCAAGGCGCACCAGGGGCCACTCGGCGCATACAATAATAAACGCCGCTCCATTGCCGGCCAGGTGGCGGCAGAGTTCGGGGAACCGCAGGTCATAGCAGATAATTATTCCGACCCTGCCAAAATCAGCTTCAAAGACCGGGAGTGCATGGCCTTTGGTAAAATAACGATCCTCTCCGGTAGGCGGGAAGGGATGCGTCTTGCGGTACTTGCCGATCAGACCTCGCTTTCCATCGAGGAGAAATGCCGTATTGTAATAACGGCCGTTTTCTTCGTCAGGCAGGCTGCCGGCAATAGCCATGTTGTAGTCGTCGGCTACGGCCTGGAGGGCGCTAAGCAGCCGGGGCGTTTCCCGGGTCAGGGCCGGGAGCTTATCGTAAGCAAAGCCTGTGGCCCACATCTCCGGCAAGACCGCCAGGCGGACATTCTGTTTGCCCAGACCTTCCAGGCCGCTAACGGCCCGGTCAAGGTTGTGTTGCGTATCACCTGTTTCTATGGAGAACTGGACTATGCCGAACTTCATTTTACCCTCTTATTGTGCTATGGCGCGCGCCAGCGTCAGGACAGAAACTTCCCCGGCCCCGGCCTCTTTAAGTACCCGGGCGCATTCATTTACCGTGGCGCCGGTGGTAAAGACATCGTCGCATAGAAGGATGTTTTTGCCCCGAATCCTATCCGGCCTTTCCACGATAAAAGCCCCTTTTATGTTTTTCCGGCGCTCGTGGTGTTTGAGAGTTGTCTGGGGCTCTGTCCACCTGTGGCGAACCAGTGTCGTAAAGTCTATTTTCTCCTCTTTTTCTCCTCCGGCCCATTCTCTTAGAAGGAGCAGCGTCTGATTAAAGCCCCGTTGCCGAAGTCTCTTTACGTGAAGCGGCACGGGTACGAAGAGGTCAAACTGATCCATGTTAAAAGGCCCATCCCCATTTTTTAATCCGGCGAGAGTCCGGGCATAGATAATCTTTTTCCCGAATTTGAATCGGTGGACGGCCTCAAGTATAGGCCCGTCGTAAAAGGTGACAGCCCGGGCCCTGTCAAAGTGGTAGGGCGTATTGAGACAGGTATGGCAGAGGTGCTCCGGCTGCCCTTCCGCCGCAAAAGGCCTCCCGCATGCAGTACATGCCGGGCTGTGAATGAACTTGATGCCGCTCATGCACTTGGAGCAAAAAAGCACCGCCGGCCGGCCGGGTAAGGGGGCGCTGCACAGCAGGCAGGATGAGGGGAAGAAAAGCTGTCCTATAGCCGAAAGGAACGGCCTTATGCCTGCTAAGACAGGTTTTCTATGACTGCATTGCCAAACTCTGAGCATTTGAGTTCAACGGCCCCGGGTATCTGCCTGGCCAGATCGTAAGTCACCCTCTTTTGCAAGATGGTCTTCTGGATGCCCTTGTAGAGCAGTTCGGTGACTTCTTTCCAGCCCAGGTATTCAAACATCATTCCACCGGCCAGAATGAGGGCGCCAGGGTTGACCTTGTCCTGGCCTGAATATTTCGGCGCGGTGCCGTGTATGGGTTCAAAGAGGGCGTAACCATCGCCGATGTTGGCGCTGGGGGCCAGCCCCAGACCTCCGACCTGTGCGGCCAAGGCGTCTGACAGGTAATCGCCGATCAAATTTGGTGTGGCGATAACGCTGTATTCCTCAGGCCGCAGCAAGACCTGCTGGAACATGGCGTCTGCTATGCGGTCTTTAATGACGATCCTGTCCTGTGGAGGCTTGCCGCCATACCGGGCAGAGACCTCTTCCTCGGTAATAGTGGCCTCCGGGAATTCCTCCCGGGCCAGTTCGTATCCCCAGAGGCGGAAGGCCCCGTCGGTGAATTTCATGATGTTTCCCTTGTGTACCAGGGTGACGCTGCTTTTTTTATGTTCCAGGGCATATTCTATGGCCTTACGGACCAGTCGCCTGGTCCCGCCCCGGCTGATATGCTTTATGCCGATCCCGGAATCCGACGGGATGTTTTTGCCCGTGGTCTCCTTGATAAATGAGATTACCCTGGACGCCTCCGGCGTTCCTTCCTCCCATTCTATGCCTGTGTAGAGGTCTTCCATATTCTCCCGGAAGATGACCATGTCCACCTTTTCCGGCTCCTTCACCGGGCTGGGCAGTCCGTGGAAATATCGGGAGGGCCGGATGCAGGCATACAACTGAAGTTCATGCCGCAGGGCCACGTTCAGGCTGCGGATGCCTTTTCCCACGGGCGTGGAAAGGGGGCCTTTTATGGCTATCCGGCAGTCGCGGATGGTATTGAGAGTCTCCGTTGGCAGCCATGCGTTTTTTTGCGCAAAGGCCTTTTCTCCGGCCAGCACCTCCTGCCAGAAAACCTTGCGCTGTCCGCCATAGGCCTTGCCTACAGCCGCATCCCAGACGCGCACGGCAGCCGCCCATATATCCGGGCCGATGCCGTCCCCTTCGACATAAGGGATTATGGGATAATCCGGCGCCTGGATTTTCCCGTCAGCAGATAGAGTGATCTTTGCCGGTTGGTTGGTCATGAAACGTAACTCCTTAATCTTTAAAAACTGGCCTCAAAACCTAGTATAAAAACGGACATTCGTCAACAGCAAATGAATCCAAAAACGACCGCCTAAAATAACCCGGTGCTGTATCACAGTCCGCCTGCGACGGAATCCTGCCAATTTAGCTGTCAGCATTCAGCGCTCAGCTTTTTGACAGGCGAGACGCCTGTCCTACTGCATTTGCTTCTGAACATGCATAGCGAGCGCATTCCCCGCTGCTTGCGGCGGGGAGCTTCAATTCTGACTTCTGTCTCCTGACTTCTGGATTCTGACTGCTGGATTCTGACTGCTGACCGCTGATAGCTGATGGCCGATCGCTGCTTCGCAATAGAAGGACTTTTACGAAATCTTGAAGTTACAATTTGTCACTTTTTCGCAACGTCCCGGCAAAGATTCGACTTGCCCCTTTATTGGCGCAAAATTCTCCGCACATGGTACATGTAGCGTTATCACGGGGCAGACGGTCTTTCCGGATCGTTCGGGCGATCTCCGGAAACAGCATGGAGCGAAATTGGCCTTCCCAGTCCATATCGCGCCTGGCCTTGCTGACCTCCATATCCCGCTTTGTTGCTCGCGCGCCATGTTTAATGGTGTCACCAATATAGGCAGCCACCCTGGCCACCCGTACTCCTTCAATTACATCAGCCTTGTTGGGTAAGGCCAGGTGTTCGGCCGGGGTAATGTAACAGATGAGGTCAGCGCCATAGCGGGCAGACTGGGCGGCCCCGATAGCCGCCACTATATGATCATAGCCGGCGGCGACATCGCAGGGGAGGGGCCCCAGCATGTAATAGGGGGCTTCATTGCTCATCTTCTTTTGCAGGATTATGTTTGCCTCTATCTCATCCAGCGGCACATGTCCCGGCCCTTCCACCATAGTCTGGCAGCCCATCTTTCGTCCGATCTCGGCCAGCTCACAATTAATGACCAGTTCCGTAATCATGGCCCGGTCACATGAATCATGGATGGCCCCGGCCCGCAGACCATTTCCAAGGGATAAGACCACGTCGTATCTTTTAAGGATATTTACCAGGCGCTCAAATTGGGCATAAAGCGGGTTCTCCCGCTTGTTGGCTACCATCCAGGCTACCATGGAGGTGCCGCCCTTGGAGACCAGGCCCCCGTAGCGATACCCCTGTTTTTCCAGCCGTTCCAGGGTGTATAAGTTAATGCCGCAGTGGATGGCCATAAAGGAGATGCCGTCCGCACACTGTCTTTCGATCAGATCAAAGAGCATTCCCTCATCCAGTTTGTTCGGGTCTCCATATTTCTCGGCGGCCATACAAAAGGCCTGATAGAGGGGCACGTTTCCTACCGGCAGGCGCACGGCCCGCAAAATCTCCCTCCTGATCTTGTCCAGATCCCCGCCCACGCTGAGTTCCATCAGGGTATCGGCGCCGGCTTCTTCGGCGGCGCGGGCCTTTTCTATTTCTTCCGCAATATCGACAATATCTGTCGAGGTCCCTATGCTGGCATTTATCTTGGTACGAAGGCCCTTTCCAATACCTACTACCTTACAGAGGTGATTTTGATTGGCCGGGATAACAATCTTTCCGGCGGCCACCATCTCACAGACGTACTCTGGAGAGACGCCTTCCTCGCCGGCTAGTTCCTGCATCTCCCTGGTAATGATCTTCTTTTTTGCCTGTTCAACCTGTGTTGCCATTTGATACCTCCTTATACTTGATACCGTAATGTCAAGAATCTTGCCACAGAGGGCACAGAGAACACAGAGATATAAGCAAGTTAAAGCAGAATTTGGTTCCTTCCCTCCCCATTTTCTCCAATGTCCTTGTTTGTCTCCAGAAAATGGCTTAATTACAGACTTGGAAAGTACACAGATCCCGGAAGCGCCCATAAAACTATTTCTTTCGTAACAATTTAGTTCTTTGCAAAAACTCTTTTCTGTCATTCCGTGCTTGACACGGAATCCAGAGGCCAAGCCACGAAATAAAAAAACTGGATTCCGGCTTTCGCCGGAATGACAATGTGCTTACTACGGCCCTAGTGTTTTTGGACTCCCGACATATTCTGCTTGAAGTTTTATAAAGGGCTAAAGCGTTACTTTTTTTCTTAACTGTTCTGTCTTTTTCTTTTGATTTCTTTACCTTGCTCTGTGCACCCTGTGTCCTCTGTGGCTTATTTCTCTTGCCTAGAATAAAAAAATCCCCAAACTCTCTAAATAAGAGTCTGGGGATTTACCATCTCCCGCAAAACTGATCCCTGTCGGCAGGTCTTCTGACTCCCAGATCGTCCTACTTACCGCGCCTTCCCATCCGCCTGCGGCGGGCAGTGGCTTTAAATGCGGCTTTCGTCCCTGGTTACAGCGGCGGGTCCGTTCCCGGTTCTCACGGGATTCCCTATTCTATCCGCCGGAGGCGGATCACCGTCAGGGCCTATTTTGTGTTTACTTAGTAGCAAGATAATGCCCGGCAGTCAAGGGTAAATTCAAGTGGCAAGTGCACCACGTGATGTCTGCCGGAGGGGCGAGTTTCAGCTACGATAACGAGGGACAACTCTATTCCGGCTACGGATCCACATACTCTTTTGACTACGAGCACCGGCTGATTAGTATTGGAACTTCTACTGAGTTATATTATAATGGAAGCGGCAGGCGGCTGGAGGCGGTAAGAAACGGGGTCACTACCCGCTATATCTACGATGCCGCCGGGAACCTCTTAGCCGAGGCAGATGGTGCAAACACCATCACTAGGTACTACATCCACGGCCAGGGGCTTCTGGCTATGGTGACCCCATCAGACCAGGTCTATTGCTACCACTTCAATGCCACAGGCAGCGCCGTAGCCATGACCGATAGCAGCCAGACCGTGGTGAACAAATATGCCTATGATCCTTTTGGCAAGGTCTTGAACCAGGTAGAGACCATATCCCAGCCCTTCACCTTTGTGGGTTAGTTCGGCGTCATGACCGAACCGAACGGCTTCTACTACATGCGGGCTAGGTACTATGACCCCAACGTAGGCCGGTTCATCTCCGAAGACCCGATCGGGTTTGAGGGCGGGGATGTGAATCTGTATGCGTATGTGGGAAATAATCCGATTATGTTGATTGATCCGCTGGGGCTGTGTGCTAAAACGGCGACGGTACCTACAGTTAATAGAAATACACTTCTTGCTTCTAACATTAATCTTCCGGAAGCATATGTAGAGGTGGAAGGACCAGTTCAACCATATGTTGTGGCAGGAGGATTAATTTCAAGTGGTATTGCGACTACAATGGCTGGGGGTACAACGACTGTTATAGGATATGGAAGTATACCAGTAACCGGGCCTGCTGGATTTGCAGTGGGCACTGCGGGACTAGTTACTACCGCAACTGGAGTTGGGCAAGTTGCCGTAGGGCTTGACATTTATGTTGACCAAATAAGACATAATTTTAACCTGCCTAAGTGGTTCGATCTTATACCCCAGTTCGATTTTTTCCAAAAGCACTAGCAAGTGGAGGAATTAAGCAATGAGCCGTCCACGGTATTCAATAAAAAAGTACATGTTGTTGCTAACTTTTTCGTCCACTGTAGGTCTTATAATCAGTGTAGCTATCTTTAGTATGGTAGGCTTGAATAGTCGCTCTATTTTAGCAATTATTATTATGGCATTCCCTGTCTTCCTCTTCTGCACCATTTACGGTTTTTACAAGGGTCTGGTTAAGTATTATGGATTTCAGAGCAACGAGAACCTTTTCTTTGGAGGACACTTTTAAAAAGCTAAAAAAAGCTAAAGGGGTCAGCCCTAAAAAGCTAAAGGGGTCAGCCCTTGACATTGGACAATAAGCAAGACAGGCAGGACTAGCAGGGATAATGGCTCGACCGTTACGGATTGAATATGAGGGGGCGTTTTATCATGTTACCGCTCGGGGCAACGAGAGGAGCGGGGAAAAATGGCCGAGGCAGATGGCGCAAACAACATTACCAGATACTACATCCACGGTCTTGGACTTATGGCTATGGTGACTCCATCAGATGAGGTCTATTGTTACCATTTCAATGCCATCGGCAGCACCGTAGCCATGACCGATCAGAGCCAGAACATAGTGAACAAATATGCCTACGATCCGTTTGGAAAAGTCTTGAACCAGCAGGAAGCCATATCCCAGCCCTTTAAGTTCGTGGGTCAGTACGGAGTCATGACCGAACCCAACGGCTTCTATTATATGCGGGCCAGATACTATGACCCCAACGTAGGCCGGTTCATCTCCGAAGACCCGATCGGGTTTGAAGGCGGGGATGTGAATCTGTATGCGTATGTGGGAAATAATCCGATTATGTTGATTGATCCGCTGGGAGTGTGCAGTGTTGCCGACCGGTGTGCTTCTCTTACACAATACTATGTCAATCAGAGTGGCCTGAACAATCTGCCGCAGATTGCCAAGACCGCTGGGATAGTCACCGCTGTTGGTATAGGCGCTGCGGTCGCTACGCCGGCGATACAGGCCGCTGTTCCAGCCGCTAGAACGGCGTATTCTGGAGCCATGGCTGCGGCCGGAACGCCAGAGGGTCAGAGAATTTTAAGGACGATTTCTGATGTTTTGACGCCAGGACCGCCGAGCACTCGTGGAGGGCAAACCACCCAAGTAGTAATAGAGCTATTAAAATGGGCAATACATATGTTGGGTAATCACAGTGAAAAACGTATATTAGATTATTAGAGGCTAGTCTTTGATGATGACAAGAATAATGTTTATCGCAGGTGGAGTTGTTTTTACAGTGTTCGGTGTTCTAATCATGATGGAGAAAGGGTTTCTTTATTTCGGTGAATTCATCAAACTCGGTGAAACTACTATTCCTGTAGCGATTGTTTCTTTCATCATTGCAGGCCTAAACATATGGCTGGGTATCCGAAAAAAGACAGCGCGTATTTACGAACAAGAATATTTAATATGTCCTGAATGCAAAGAAGTATACACTTCAGATAAGGTTCCAGATTGCCGTTGTCTGAAATGCAATGCGCAGCTAGAGCCGCTGAGCGGCTTTTACGACAGACATCCGAAGCTGAAAGACTTGGGCCAAGAAAAGCCTCATGAGGAGATGTAATAACGTAGGGTGGGCACAGCATTATCGTGCCCACCAAAAGCGTTGCACATGAGAGCATACGAACCAACTTTTACCATGCACCGGAGGTAAGATGAAGAGCACACGCAGCCTTAAGGGATGGATCATGTCTATGGTTCTGGCCTTCAGCTTTTTTATTTAGGAGATCGGGTTGATGACTTTGATGGAATCGAAATGCTTAAAGTGTTCGCTGTTGGCAGTATAAATTCCATGGACACCGTTATCCAGCATAGTGGCTACGAGAAGGTAGTCGAAGACAGACTGCGACTTGGGACCGTGTTTTTCGATGAGCTTGGTTACGGTATCCACAGTTTGAGCCAGGGGGACTATGACCCGGATATGACTACTTTTATAAAATTCAATGAGTTGTCTTGCTTTTATCGGGGATAGAGGATGTTCGACCCTTCTTTGATCAGTGATAACGGCATAGAGTTCCATGAGGTTTTGGACAGAGACAACGGTTTTTATCCTGCCGTTTACAGCTTTTTCAACAAGGGATTTGCAGACAGCATGGAATTTCGAATCCTCGTTGTTGGCGTATACAAGGATGTTTGTATCAATCAATTTTGTGGTCAAGGTATTCCCCGTAAAGTTTATTCCGGTCAAATGCCTGTTTCGCGATATGACCGAGATGAAAGGTCGGAATTGTCAGAGGCGGGGTTTTCTTGCTTAACCCTGGCGGCGCTTTTCTTTTATTTTTCAAAAATTCGGCAAAGTCTATTATCTCGTCAAGTTTTTCAGGGGGTAACTTTTTCAAAATATTTATTATTTTTTTCTGTTTTTCGGCTTGGACAGGCATCGTTCTCACCTTGGTCATTTTTTTGTAAGATTACCAAAATCAAAGGGGTTAGTCAATTAGATATAGCCGGGAACCTTTTGGCCGAGGCAGATGGCGCAAACAACATTACCAGATACTACATCCACGGTCTTGGACTTATGGCTATGGTGACACCATCAGATCAGGTCTATTGCTACCACTTCAATACCACAGGCAGCACGGTAGCCATGACCGATCAGAGCCAGAACATGGTGAACAAATATGCCTACGATCCGTTTGGCAAGGTCACAAATCAGGAAGGGACCATATCCCAGCCCTTCAAATTTGTGGGGCAGTACGGCGTCATGACCGAACCTAACGGCTTCTATTACATGCGTGCCAGGTACTATGACCCCAACGTAGGCCGGTTCATCTCCGAAGACCCGATTGGGTTTGAGGGTGGAGATGTGAATCTGTACAATTACGTCGGCGCCAATCCGGTGAACAGGATCGATCCGTTAGGGTTGTGTGCCAAAACGGCGACGGCACCTACAGTTAATAGAAATATACTTCTTGCTTCTAACAGTAATCTTCCAGAAGCATATGTAAAGTATATCGAAAAGCCTTTTTCACCATATCTCGTTGCGGGAGGCTTGATTACAAGCGGTACCGTAACCACTGGGGCTGGCGCGATAACAGCCGGAGCGGGGCTTGTAAGTACGCCTGTTACTGGACCTGCTGGAGTCGTAGTAGGTGCGGCTGGCGCAGTCACTGCCGTCGGAGGACTCAGCCAAATAGCAATAGGTGCTGACATAATTTCTGACCAATTAAGGCACCGATTTAATTTGCCTAAATGGTTTGATCTTATACCCAAGTTTGATTTTTTCCCAAAGCATTAGCAAATCTGTAAAAGTAGCGAAATAGAGGCTTACAAATGGCTAGCAACGTGCGGTACTCGATAAGAAAATACATCTTTTTGATTGTATTCTCGTTGACCTTAGGCCTCATAATTGGAGTAACTATCCTTGCTCTACTGGGCATGGATAGCCGGAGTATCATGGTAATTGTCCTTCTCGGGTTCCCTGTTTTCCTCTTTACGGCACTTTACAGCTTCTACAAGGGCTTAGTTAGGTACTATGGATTTCACGGGAACGAAAATTTGTTTTTCGGAGGACATTTTTAAGCCTTGTGGGGAGCAAGGGGTCAGCCCTTGACATTGGACAATAAGCAAGACAGCCAAGTAGGGTGGGCACAGCTTTATCTTGCCCACCAAAACCACTACTCGCTGGATTGGGGTGCGACACCGGTGGAGATTCCGATCGATGTCGGTGGAGAATGAAGGACGACAAAGACGGTGGGCTGTGCCCACCCTACGGGACTGAAGAATTTCGCGAGATGGCAGAAAGAATTGGTAGACGGATAGAGAATCTTCGAAAATGGTGGTATGGGAAATAGATTTATATGATATTTTCTACAAAAATTGCGACGTTGATAAGGGTAGTGCTTATATCCGTTCTTTTATGTTTTATAACTATCGATACCTTTTTAATTTTTCTAATTAAATCTCGTAAGCCATTATTAGAAAATGAATACTTTGATTTTCATAGAAGGCATGGATTTTTTAAAATTATTATTCTTAAATTTGTCGCTGTCTTAATCATCATTTATACTTTATTAACACGACAGCCAGGTTCGGGCGCATTATCAGCACCCATTTTTGTCCATGCAGTATATGTCACAAAATTACTAATTGATTTTATAAGAAAAGATGGAAATAAAAAAACACCCAAGTAGGGTGGGCTGTGTTCACCATGTAACGTAGCCTGGTAGGGTGGGCAATGCCCACCGAAATCACGCGGGTATATTGCTGATGCTGGTTGCATAAAAATGCCAAACTATCGACGGGCACGGGAGGGGCATGCGTATTTCTTCACGGTTGTTACATATCGACGGCAACCGATTCTATGTCTCCCGGAATCGAGAGACCTGTTACGTGAAATCCTTTTCAAGGTCCGTGGCTCGCATCCTTTTATTATCGAAGCGTGGGTTTTGCTGCCGGATCATATGCATTGTATTTGGCGGCTGCCCCAGGGGGATATGAACTATTCACTGCGGTGGGGATTAATCAAGGCGGAATTTACGAAAGGATCCAAGGTGTGGTTTGACCGGCCGAAGGGGACTACCTCCCGGGAAAAGCACAGAGAGGCCACGGTGTGGCAACGAAGATTTTGGGAACACATGATTAGAGACGACCGGGACTTTTCGGCTCATTGTGATTACATCCATTACAATCCGGTAAGGCATCGGATTGTGGATGCACCGAAGGACTGGCCGTATTCGACTTTTCATCGCTATGTTGAGAAGGAAATCTATTTGCCGGATTGGGGTGCGACACCGGTGGAGATTCCGATCGATGTCGGTGGAGAATGAAGGACGACAAGGACGGTGGGCTGTGCCCACCCTACGGGACTCGGAATCCAAAGGATGACATCTTTGTGAGCGTAAGTGCAGGAAGCAAATATCTTAGTTATTCTTCAAACATTGACCGGAGTAGACAATCGATTCGTGTAGGTGCTGGTCTTGGTATTCCACAAGTCAACGTCAGTACGACAATGGAACGCTTCACCAAGGGACTTGCTAGCGGGATAGAAGGCGTTCTTAAGTGGATTACCGGGCAATGAACTATTGCCCCAAACGTGTCTTTATATGAGAAGCATAATGCAGTGTTATGAGATCATATCTTGGTCAGGACTAACGTGTATTACTGTAGCTAGTATTTGCTTTGCAGTAGTACAGCAGAGGCATGCAGCTCGGCATGGCGGTTACTACCGGAGCCTGACAAAGAAACCGACACCCGCTGATATCAAGCTGCTTAAATTTGGTGCCGCTTTTCTTTTCGTCGGCATAATTCTCCTCATTATCGGAGCAGCCATGTAGGGTGGGCTGAAGCAATGCGGGGGTCAAGGGGGGTCAGCCCTTGACATTGGACAATAAGCAAGACAGGCAGGACTAGCAGGGATAATGGCTCGACCGTTACGGATTGAATATGAGGGGGCGTTTTATCATGTTACCGCTCGGGGCAACGAGAGGAGCGGGGAAAAATGGCCGAGGCAGATGGCGCAAACAACATCACCAGATACTACATCCACGGTCTTGGCTTGGTGGCCATGGTAACACCCTCAGACCAGGTCTATTGCTACCACTTCAACGCCACAGGCAGCACCGTAGCCATGACCGATCAGAGCCAGAACATGGTGAACAAATATGCCTACGATCCGTTTGGAAAAGTCTTGAACCAGCAGGAAGCCATATCCCAGCCCTTTAAGTTCGTGGGTCAGTACGGGGTCATGACCGAACCTAACGGCTTCTATTACATGCGTGCCAGGTACTATGACCCCAACGTAGGCCGGTTCATCTCCGAAGACCCGATAGGGTTTGAGGGCGGGGATGTGAACCTGTATGCCTATGTGGGGAATAATCCGATTGTATTGATTGATCCGCTGGGGTTGTGCAGTGTTGCCGACCGGTGTGCTTCTCTTACACAATACTATGTCAATCAGAGTGGCCTGAACAATCTGCCGCAGATTGCCAAGACTGCTGGGATAGTCACCGCTGTTGGTACAGGCGCTGCGGTCGCTACGCCGGCGATACAGGCCGCTACCGCTGCCCCAGCCGTAAAGGCAACTTATGCGAGCGGGATGGCTGCGGCGGGCACCCAATACGGGCAGAGAGTCATAAATAAGATAATACCCGATGTTTTGCAGCCTGGTCCACCATCAACTCCAGAGGCTGTCCTGATACAATTGGGTGTCGATGCATTGAAGGCGTTAAGAGATCTAGATTTCGGTAAGATCTGGTTTGACGAGTAGTCTGAAAGGGGCCCCTTGATGGTGGCGAGAATAATTTTTCTTTTTGGCGCGATATTCGCGGTAATCATTGGATGTGATATTATAGTTCACGGAGCATGGACTCATTACGGTGAGCCTATAATGCTTGGCGATGCTCCTATTCCAGTGGGCATTCTCGCGTTTATTATTGCAGGCCTCAGCGTATGGCTGGGCATCCGGAAGAAAACGGAGCTTGCTTTCAAAGAGGAAGAGTATCTGATATGTCGTCGATGCAAAGACACATATGCATCAAACACTGTTCCCGATCGACATTGTCCAAAATGCAATATTGAACTTGAACGTTTAGAAGGATTTTATGATAGGCACCCGGACCTGAAAGATTTGGACGAAAAGTAACGAAGACAAGGCAAGGTAACGTAGGGTGGGCACAGCTTTATCTTGCCCACCAAAACCACTACTCGCTGGATTGGGGTGCGACACTGGTGGAGATTCCGATCGATGTCGGTGGAGAATGAAGGACGACAAAGACGGTGGGCTGTGCCCACCCTACGGGACTGGACAGTAGTGGTACAGTCCTTCTGGAATTGTGGAGCGGAGCGACGGGATGCTGTCACATCCGGTTTTTGGGAGGATCGGGAACTGAAGTATTCTTTAACTATCCGATGCGATGGTTGGTAGCGTTATGAAAGTCTTCGCGTACATCTGTTTAGGCGGCGCCATAGCGCTTGGTTTGGCAGGAAATCTCATTTGGGCCATCTGGATTCGTCGGTATCTCAGGTTACACGGAGAGCGACCAGAGAATGTCACGTTCAATCTCACACCGTTTATTGATTACCGTAAGGCAAAACGGATCGCGGAGCGACAAGGCCATAACCCGTGGTTTCTAATTTGGTCGAAGCGCATAGAAATGGGAGTGCTGTTGCTACTTATTGCGTTCATAGTTGCGATTTTCTGGTTCGCAAGAGATCCAGGGGCGCGGTAGCGATGCGCAAAGCCAAAGAAAATCAAGAGGCAAGAGGCAAAAGAGGGGTCAGGGGTCAGCCCTTGACATTGGACAATAAGCAAGACAGGCAAGACTAGCAGGGATAATGGCTCGACCGTTACGGATTGAATATGAGGGGGCGTTTTATCATGTTACCGCTCGGGGCAATGAGAGGAGCGGGGAAAAATGGGAACGTCTATAACTAAGTAAAGACTCATCGTGAAAGAGTGTGGGTAAATTTTCTTAAAATAAGGCATGGATCGTTATATTTCATTGAATTCTTCTATTGTAAGACCTGCCTGGCGGATCAATTTACGAAGCAAGCCAGGGCCAAGCTCACTGTGTTGAGGTATGGATAATGTCCACTGATAGCCGGGCTTTGTCATCATTACATGCGAGCCTTTTTGACGGACGGCAGACCAACCTGCTCTTTGAAACTTTCGGACTGCTTCGGCCCCTGAACAGAGTTTTAAATCTGTACCCATTAAACGGCGACTTCCACAAGTCTGGTAGAATCAAACGACTGTTTGGATTCCATCACCTCAAGCCACCCTTCAATGGCTTCCTTAATATTGGCAATGGCTTCTTCATAAGTCTTCCCCTGGGAAAGACATCCTGGAAGTGCAGGAACTTCGGCTACATAGTAACCAGCTTCATCCTTTTCAATTATCACATGCAGTTTCATATGATCACCTTATTGAGAGTTGGAATTGGTTAAAAAATATCATAAAATCCTGTTCATGTCAAAATCTGATAGTTAACAAAGGCAAGGACAATGGGGACTCCTGGTAAAAAGTAGGCGTGGGGATCATAAGAGACATACCTTTACTAAAAGGGGAGATAATAAGAAGGATGAGCCTACCGCCCTACAACTTCCCATCTCGTGATATTTAAGAAATAGTGTCTATCCTCCTCGATTGGCGCTGTTTCCAGTATATTCAGCCGACCCGGCCACCCCGGCCCGGAGATGACGAGGGTATGAAACTCGCCCAACTCTCCGCAGGGGTCGATTTTATACGGCAGGCCTTCAAGTTTTTGCCTGAAATCGCCGTCGATCGGACAGCCCAGCCATTCCCTGCCCAGGATATCGCTGCGGGCGGCGACGATGATGGCCTCAAATCTCCGTCTTACAAACTCGGCCATAAGTTCCCCGGTATCCCTGTCCCAGAGGGGAAAGACCGGAGAAATCCCCGATTCTCCCGCTACGCGTTCCAGCCACGTCCTGTGCTCCATAAGGTTGATGTCACCGCATATAAGGTTTTCGATGCCCTGTTCTTTTAATTCGGCCAGCGTGTTCCGAAAGGCTTCCTCGTAAGAGTTTCCTTTAACTTCTTTCTGAATTATGGACATCCCGGCGGCCTTGGCTTGGTCACAGATCAGTGCAGTGGGCAGGCCGTGCGAGCGGGATCGTTCTCCGCTATAAAAATTGACGAGTGTGGCCACCTCATAACCCTGTTCCGTGGCCAGCCGCCAGGCCAGACAACTGTCTTTCCCTCCGCTCCAGAGGGCGGCGGCCTTCTTATGGGGTTGTCCCGATGTAATATGATAGACGTTCATGGTTGCTCCTCTGATACCAGAAGTACGTGGGGCCTTTTGGTAACCGGATTCTCGTTAACGAGAACCACGGTTTCATATACTGCCTCGATGGTCTCGTAAGTCATAACCTCGGAGGGTGATCCTTCCGCGAAGATGGAGCCGTCTTTAAGCAGGATCAGCCGGTCGCAATACAGGCTGGCCAGGTTCAGGTCGTGGAGGACGACGATCACGGTCATACCTTCCGTGCGATTTAGCCTCTTTATGACATCCAGAATTCTTATTTGATGACCAATGTCTAAGTGAGCGGTCGGCTCGTCTAAAAGAAGAAGTTTGGGTTCCTGGGCCAGGGACTGAGCGAGAAATACGCGCTGTCTTTCGCCGCCGGAAAGCTCAAAAAGTTTCTTGTCTTTGAAATCTTCCGTATCCGTCAGCTCCAGAACCTGACGGATCACATCCCGATCTCTTTTGCCTGATTTCCGGAGGCGTCCGAGATGAGGAAATCTACCCATAGCGACCAGCTCTTCCACACTGAAAGAGAAAGTACTTTCCATGCCCTGCGGCATGACGGCTATCTCTTTGGCGAGATCCGCGGCAGTTATCCTGGACGTGTTTTTGCCTTGGTACAGGACTTCACCCTCCCATGGTTTAAGAAATCCGGTTATGACCCGGAAGAGCGTAGTCTTCCCCGAGCCGTTAGGGCCGATGATGCCCAGGAAACAGCCGTTGGGTATGCTGAAGGATATGCCGTCGATTATCTTTTGATCCTGGTATCCGGCCACCAGGTCGCTGACTTTAAGCAAGGGAAAGGCATCCATCAAAAAATCTCCCAACTTCCGGTTTTCAGAATAAAGGAGATAAATACCAACCCACCGGCAATGCCGGTAATTACCCCTACCGGCAATTCCAGCGGGGCTATAATGGTCCGGGCGATAGTATCACAAAGGGGCAAAAAAATGGCCCCGCCCAGGGCCGAGGCCGGGATAAGTATCTTATGATTTGGTCCGAGCAGGCGGCGCAGGAAATGAGGCACAATGAGGCCGACAAACCCGATCAGTCCGGAGACAGCTACGCAAGCGCCGGTGATTAGAGAAGCGGCCAGAAAGAATATCTTGCGCAGAGACTCGGTGTTCAGGCCGAGATAGGTGGCCTTTTCCTCGCCGAGGGTGAGGATGTTTAACTGCTGGGCCAGGAGTATCATTATCACTATACCGCCCACTATGGGAAAGGCGGCAACTCCGGCCATACCGGTCTCTGTGGCGGACAGATCGCCCATAAGCCAGATTATGGTTCCGTGGACTTTATCGGTATCGGCTACGGAGAGTATCAGGAGGACGAGGGCGGAAAAAAGAAAGCTCAGGATTACACCACCCAGGATAAGAGTGGGGATGGAGAAACGCCGCCGCGCGGCCACCGCATAAGTTAGTGAGAGAGAAAGAAAGGCGCCCAAGAAGGCGGCTAAGGGTAAGGCTATCCGGCCTAAGACGCCCGGCAGTCCAAAGACAATGGCCAGGGTCGCACCCAGGGCGGCCCCGCCGGATATGCCCAGGGTGTAGGGCTCAGCCAGGGGATTACGCAGAAGTCCTTGAAATACACAACCGGCTACAGAGAGTCCGGCCCCGACCAGCACGCCCAGGAAAAATCTGGGCACGCGGAGTTGCCGGACAATGGTAGAGGCGATACTATCCTTTTCCGGCTGGAAGATAGCAGTTACTACTGAGGAGAACGAGAGGTTACTCCCGCCGAAGGCCAGGCCTAGCAAGAATGTCCCTATAAACAGAAGAAAGAGGGCTATAAAGACCTTCGTATGGCGATAAGTCATCTCTTAAAAGACCTCGGGTCTCGGCCTGACGCAGTCAGGATGAAGAAAAGAAGCCACTTTTTCCAGTCCGCGGGCAAAGGTAAGAGGAGTAGGGGAACATACCGGATGGGCCTCGATTACATATATCCGCCTGTCTTTTACGGCCTTTAATCCTTTGTATTTTTGCCAGGAGGCGACTTCCCGGGCCGTTACATCGCCCATGGTGACCAGGATAATAGCCTCCGGATCCTGTCTTAAGACCTCTTCCCGGCTGTAACGCACATAGCGGGCCGGGGCATTATGCGCGATATTGATTCCTCCGGCCATGGAGAGGAGTTCATCGGCGAAAGTGCCTTTCCCCACGGTGACCAGAGGAGAGGCGCCCACCTCCCAGAAGACCTTTACGGGACGGGTATCTTTGAGCCGGGATTTTATAGCCATGATACGTTCGTTTGCCTTTTTTATTACAGATTCGGCGGTCTTTTCTACCCCCAGGGCCTTGCCCAGTAGGCTTAAGTTGCGGCAGATATCGGTAAAGCTCTTCTCTGGCGGGAGGATCAACATCCGTATGCCCAGGGAAGATAGTTTATCAAGATCCGGTTGCGGGTTGGTCTCTGTGGCCAGGACTATGTCCGGCTGAAGGGAGACGATCCTTTCAACATTCGGCTTGATGACGGTGCCGATCTTGGGTTTCTGTGCGGCGCGAGGAGGATACAGACAGAAGGTGGTAACGCCCACAACTTTATCGGCAAGGCCGAGCTGAAAGAGTCCCTCGGTAATAGAGGGGGATAGAGAGACGATGCGCTGCGGCAGGCCGTCTCCCCGGGCAACTGCCGGAGAGATGGCCAGGATCACCGCGCAAAAGATCATGCAGAGGAGACACCAAGGGGCGCCCCAAATCCCAAATCCGAAATCCGAAATCCGAAATCTAAAAAGTCGCCTTAATTCCGCCATAAATGCCGATACCGGGTTCGCCATATTGGTATATGGATTGGTAGTTTTTATCGGTCAGGTTATCCACCCTTCCGAAGACCTCAAGCCACTGAGTAACTTCGTAGGATGCCGCCAGATTTACAAGTGTATAAGAACGCATCTCGGCGGTGTTGCCCGTATTTCTATACCGTTTACCCACATATTGAGTATTGAGATTCACGTTCAGCTTTTCCAGCGGCTTGACATTTAAAGAGGCCCCCGCCGTATGCTTCGGCCGGTATATTAAATACTTGCCCTGGCTTGTACCTCCGGGGGTCTCATCTTTCGCCCCGGTGTAGGTGTAATGGGCATCGAGACTCAACCAGGCCAGCGGCTTAAAAGAGGCCGACGTCTCCCAGCCCTTTGTCTTGACCTTACCGACGTTATAATACTTCCAGGTCGTCCAATTCCAGTCAATCAACTGGTCAATCTCAGTTTGGAAGTAGGTCACAGACAGTAACACCTTTCTCCCGAACAGTTCCTGGTCTATGCCCACGTCATAGCCCTTGCTCTCCTCCGGCTTCAGGTTGGGATCGCCATAGGATGAGTAGAGTTGATAGAGGGAGGGGGCGCGAAAGCCGGTTCCATAACTTGTCCTTATCTTGGTTCCGGTCTCTTCATAGAGATAGGCCAGTGCGCCTTTGTAGGTGTCTTCACCGCCAAAGGTCTGATGATCGTCATGACGCACACCAAGGGTAAAAGAGAAGCCTTGAAACGGAGTCCACTTGTTCTGGATAAAGAGGCTGTTGGTATCAATCTTCTTTTCCGTAATATTCCCCCCGGTACTCTGGACGTCGCCGTTCTCTTCCTGATAATCGAAACCGGCTGTGATGGTATCCTTATCTTGAATAAAGAAATTATGCTGCCAGGAGGCTAACTTTGTCGTTCCCTTATATGTCCCATCAAAAACGCCATTAGCGGTATATTCCCTATTTGTTTCCGTAGTGCCCAGTTTTATAATGTGCTGCCACCAGCCAAAGACATCCTGCTCAAAGTTTGTAGAGATAGTAGTGATATCCGTATCCCGAACCTTGTTCGCATCAACCCCCGTGCCATCATAGTCCATCTTTGACTGAGCGTGATGAACAGAAAAACCTGCCCGCACCGTTTCGCTAAACGGGGCATCAAGCCGGACGGAGATATTGGTATCGTGGTAGTAATCCTGTTCCGTATTTCCCAGGTCTTCATCCGCCTTGGAGATACCTTTAGTATCCAGATGGGATATAAAAGCAGAATAGCCCACCTTATCATTTGCCCCGCTGACCCCGAGTTTCTCCCTGAAGGACTCAAACGAACCTCCCTCGGTTGAAAGGTAAAATCCAGGCTTTCCTTTGCCTTTTTTGGTAATGATGTTGATGACGCCTCCGATGGCATCTGATCCATACAACACGCTTTGGGCGCCTCGGATGATTTCGATTTTGTCGATATTATCCGTAGACAGGTCAGAGATGCTCATCTTTCCATCGCCGGCCATCGGGTCGCCTATCCTTACGCCGTCGATCATAATTAACGTATGTGCATTGTTGGTGCCGCGCAGGTATATAGAAGAGTCCCCGCCGAATGAACTATTCTGTCTGATGAAGACACCGGGAACATCTCTGAGGACATCAACAACCGTCTTCTTATCCTTTTTCTGAATCTCTTCCCCTGTGACTACCGTGACCGAATCAGGGGAGTATCTCAACGGTTCCTCCAACCTGCTGGCAGTTACTACCACCGCCTCCATTTTTATGGCCCCGGTATCCTCCTGTGCAGTTACCGGAGTGGATGATACCGTAAATAAACATGCAAATGATACAATAACACAGTTTAACAACCTCTTCATTTCCAATTCTCCTTCCTCCCTCGGTCAGGATGTTTTTTAGTCTGTCAGATAAGTCTCCTGGCTTGCGGCAAGGCCTACTCTCCACACCTTCCCAACCCTTTTTAGGAATCAGTGGTATTGCGTGGATTTCGTTCCGCCTACAGTTGCGGGGCAGCGCCGGCCTTTGACCGGCTTCCTTGATCTGACAGACTTAATGCCTATAAGCTTGTTTTTAGCAATTCAATAACCAGACAATAATCATTCCTCCCATCAGGGCCACCAAAGACGTGGCATACAGCAGGTGTATGGCCTGTTTTATGTTTTCTATTTGTCTCGGACGGAGAGGCTGGCCGATCAATGGACGATTGGTAATCTTGCCCTGGTAGATATTCCTTCCTCCCAGTTGAATATTCAGGGCCCCGGCAAAGGCGGCCTCCGGGAATCCGGCGTTCGGACTTTCCGCCTTCCGGCCATCGGCGAACACGGTCTTTATAGATTGAATACTATTTCTGCTGACCAATAAAGCCGCCAGGGGGATAACAAGTCCGCTCAGACGGGCAGGGATAAAATTCGCAATGTCATCCAAGCGGGCCGAAAACCAGCCGAACTTTAGATATCGCTCATCCTTGTAGCCGACCATTGAGTCCAGAGTATTTATGGCCTTATAGGCCCAGGCCAGCGGGGCGCCGCCAATAAGGGCATAGAATAGGGGAGAGACAACGCCATCTACCGTATTTTCGGCTACAGTCTCTACCGTTCCACGAATAACAGCGTCCTGATCCAAGGTGGCGGTTTCACGGCTGACGATCTGGCCGAGTTGTCTGCGGGCCTGATTAATGTTGCCTGCTTTAAGGGGGGAATAGACTTTTTTAGCGGCCTGAGCCAGACTGCGCACGGAAAGGGACATAAAGATAAGAAGGATGGCTATGGCCTTTCCGAGGTAAGGATGAAAAATGCCTGCCAGATGGCAAACAAGCCAGACAAGGCCGTAGGTCAAACCCACAATGGTTATAGTAAGAATAGCTCCTGCCAGTCGCAGGGGAATGATAGTCTGCCGCAAGTATCTCTCCAGGGCCGTTATACCCCGGCCAATGGCCCTGACTGGGTGCGGGAACCAGGTAGGGTCACCAATCAGAATATCCAGGCCGTAGGCGATCATCAGCTCAAAGGCCATTTAGGACCTCTCGCAGGGACGAGATGAGCCGGGCATTTTCTTCTCTGGTACGCACGGCAACACGGATAAAATGCTTATCTAGCCCCTGGTAGGTGCTGCAATTCCGGATTAATATGCCCTTACGGGCCATCTCGTCGGTAAGGGCTTCCGAGTCGATTTTCTTGGTGGCTATGCGGCAGAGTATAAAATTGGCGGCAGAAGGATAGGGGAGAAGTCCGGAGATTTTAGCAAGCTCAGATAAAAGCCTTTCTTTCTCAAGGCCAAGGCGGGCAAGGGTCTGTGTTTGATATGTCATATCGTTAAGGGCCTCGAGGCCGGCTGCTTGTGCCAGGATATTCACCATCCAGGGAGGCTGCATCCGACTGAGCTTTCTGACCAGGGTCTTGCCGCCGACCAGATAACCCAGGCGAAGGCCGGGTAGGGCGTAGAGCTTGGTAAACGAGCGAAGGACGATGATATTAGACGCCCTGGCGGCAAGGGTTACAAAAGAACACTGTTCGCCGCCATCCACGAAATCGAGAAATGTCTCATCAATGACCAGGACAATTTTATATTTTTTGCAGGCATGGATTATGTTGTAGATCTCAGCCTCGGGTATGAGATAACCCGTAGGGCTATTGGGTGTACAGAGAAAGAGTATGTCCGCATGGTCTAATCGGCCCAGGATTGTTTCCATGGGCCAGGAGAAGTCTTTATCCGGGCGGGCCTCGATGAACAGACATCTGCCGCCTGCGAGACGGACGGCGTCCTCGTATTCGGTAAAAGTTGGTATGGGGATGAGGGCCTGTTTTGGCGTCAAGACGCGGGTGATAAGATGGATAAGCTCGGTAGAGCCGTTACCGACCAGTAAGTTGTCCGGGTCAATCTTCCAGTAGGCGGCGATGGCCTGGCGCAGTTCAAGACAGTCGGAGTCTGGGTAGTTGGGCAGGTCATCTATGGATTTTTTGATGACTTCTTTTACGCCCCGGGGCGGGCCAAAAGGATTGATACTGGCGCTAAAGTCAAGGACGGCAGATTTACTCAAGCCATATTTATCCTGGACTTTCCGTATGTTGCCACCGTGGATGGGCCTGGTCACATCTCCTCCATAAAAGACGGCTTCGTTAAAAGTCCATTTGCTGCGTTGCGCGGCATCCTTCGTCACTGCGGCGTAGCTATAAGTACGCCTCATTCCTCAGGACTTGCGCGCCTTGCAACTGAAGCTTTTTACTATGCCGTCTTGTCAAGAAAGCATAAAACAAAAAGCCCTTAAATCCCACTAGTTGGACTTAAGGGCTGCACCCGCTTGACTTCACCCTTCTTTTCCGCGAAGAAAAAGGCCTCTATTTACGTCCCGGGCAGGTCTTCTGACTCACGGATCTGCCTACTCCCCACGCCTTCCCGTCAACTCAACGGTTCAAACTGTTTAAACGGTTTAAACCGATTCTTTTGACAGTGGCTTTAAAGGTGGGTTTCGTCCCCGAATACAGCGGCGGGACCGTCCCTGATTTGCACAGGGTTCCCTTTAACCCATGGATAGGGTTTTTATACTGCACGGCCGGTGGACTGTCAAGTGATATATAGGCCCTGAAAATCTGCAAAAGGGCCTTTCTTGCGGCAGGATTTAAGTTCAGGGGCGAATTATTCGATGTAATTCGTAAGTTGTTGGATATATTGTATCCCGGAAAACTTCTGGGGGTGGGATAGAACGGTTAGTAGGACTGAGCCATTGAAGCTCCCCGTCCGCCGCAGGCGGACCTACGGCGGACGGGGAATCTCCGTATGTAAGGTAAAAAGCATAGTATTCGCTCGCTAACCCCGCCGCAAGCAGCGGGGAATGCGCTCGCTATGCATGTTCACAGCGCCGCTAAAAGGAGAACAGATGCCCAGGCTTTTAAGGATACTGATGACGATAAGTATTTTTTTGTTATTGTCATCATTGGCCCCAGTAGCCTTTGCTGGCAACGAAAGGTCCCTTTCCCGGGTGTTAAATGTCTATAACTGGGAAGACTATCTGGGTGAGACCACCATCCGGGATTTTGAAAGGAGATTTGGAGTCAAAGTCCATCTCGAAACCTATAAAAATGAAGAGGAAATGTTATCTGCCGTCCAATCAGACCCGGCGAAGTACGATATCATCATAATTAGCGGCCTTTTGGTACAGGAGATGAGGGCATTGAAACTTCTGGCGCCGGTCAACTACCGAAATATCCCCAACATTGGAAACATAGACCCTATGTTTAAAAATCCCTTTTATGATCCGGGCAACAGGTATTCGGTTCCATATTTGTGGGGTACCACGGGTATTGCCGTAAACCGAAGGTTCGTTAAGGAAAAGGTAAATAGCTGGAAAATACTGTGGGACTTTAAGTACAGGGGAAAGATAAGTTTATTAAATGACATGGATGAGGTAATAGCGATGGCCTTGAAGACAAAAGGCTATTCCATTAATACTAATGATCCCCGGGCACTTGAGGAGGCCCGGTTATTACTTTTTAGGCAGAGGCCCCTTATTGCCGGCTATCATGACTGTATAAAGACCAGGGGCGATCTCATATCCGGGAGAATCTGGCTGGCTCACCAGTTCAGTGGCGAGGCCTGTTATGCCGCAGATAAAAATAAAGATATCGAATATGTGATTCCCAAAGAAGGAGCATCCATATGGGTTGACAACATCTGTATCCCGAGGGATTCACGAAATAAGTATACGGCCGAGGTATTTATCAATTACATTCTCGCCCCGGAGGCAAGTGCTAAGATAGCCAATTACCTCTGGTATGCCAACTGCAATAGGGCCGCTGCGAGGTATACACTGAAGGAGATATTGGAAGACCCTGCTATTTACCCGCCAGCGCAAATCCTCCGGCGATGTGAGTTCTTTAAGGAAGCAGGAACGGATCAGGAAATAGGAAAGGGACACGCCATAAGAAATAAGATATGGTCTGAACTTATGAACAAATAAGAAAAATGGGCCTTGGAGAAAAAATTATTTTCAGGAAAAGACTGGGTAGAAAGATCAGCTTATTCTTTCTGATTACCGGGCTCCTGCCATTATTGATTTTGGGCCTATCCTTCCTGACCTATGTGAAGCAATCCCTGAATAATATGGTAAGCGAAAATCTCCTGGCATTGACCAAGCAGGTAGGCACCGAGATCGACCGCTCCATTTTTAATGCCTACATGAACATTAAGACTCTGTCAGCCAGTCCCGGCATTCGTTCAAGCTTTACGAATGTAGATGAGAAATTAGCCGAGATGAGACGGGTCCAGGATTTTTACAAGGTCTTTGAAGACATTACCCTGATCGATCTTACGGGAAATGTTATTACCTCGACTACATATAACTATCGCGGCAGCTGGAACAGCAAGAGTTGGTATAGGGAAGCCCGTGAAGGCAGATCTGTCGTATCTAATGTCCATATTATCCTGAATCCGAGAAAATTTATCTTTGTGACCACGGCTCCGGTCCTGAATAAAGCCGGCCGGGTGCAGGCGGTAGTGGCTGGTCAGGTGAACATGGGAAAGATATGGGATATTACAGACCGGGTTCGGGTCGGAAGGACCGGATTCATGTTCATGACCAATAAAGAGGGCGTGATTATTGCCCATCCTGATAAGGAAAAGCTTTTTGAAAAACTTTCTCCAGATATACTCAGACGACGCATAACGCACAATCCAGAGGGAACGGTTGATTTTACCGGTGCACAGAAAGCGGGACGGGTCTGTGCATACTCCAGACTGAAAGGCCATTTGGATTTTCCGGGAAAGGAGTGGAGCGTCGGCATCTGTCAAAAGACGGATGAGGCCTATGACATCATAAAGAGGACGCACCGGCAGTTACAGATAGCCACCCTGGCGGGCCTGCTGGCGATTATTCTGACCAGCATCTTATTGACCTGGAGTATTACTAAGCCGATCAAGGCCCTGGTGATAGGGACAGAAGAGGTCGCAAGAGGGAATTTGAACTATTTAGCTGAGGTAAAAGGGGATGATGAGATTGGCCAATTAGGACAATCCTTTAACCGGATGACCCAGGACCTTAAGAGGTCGAGAGAAGAGATTGAGAGATATAGTAAGACTCTGGAGGGCAAAGTCAGGGAAAGGACTACAGAACTGGAAGCGGCCAACGCAAGGCTCAGGGAATTAGACCAGATAAAGACCAACTTTTTGTCCACGGTCTCCCACGAATTAAGGACGCCATTGACCTCCATCAAGGCGTTTTCCGAGATACTGCTTGACAACGCAGGAGAGGATATGGAGACACAGACAAAGTTCCTGAATATAATTAACGAAGAAAGCGACCGGTTGGCACGATTGATAGATGGCCTTTTGGATCTGTCCAGGATCGAATCCGGCAGGCAGGTATGGAGGATGGGCTATCACCATATTGAAAGGGTGATAGATGAATCTGTGGCTGCCGTGTCGTCCCTTGCTGAAAAAAAAGGTCTTGTGATAGATAAGAAAGTACAGGAAGGACTTCCCGAGATTTACGTGGACCGGGACAAATTGACCCAGGTGATTACAAATTTATTGGGCAATGCCATAAAATTTACGGATAATGACGGCCTTATTACTGTCTCTGCTGCTGTTGACGAAGACCGGGTTCAGGTAGCGGTAGCAGATAACGGAATCGGAATACCAGAAGATGAGCTTGATAAAATTTTTATGAAATTTCACCAGGTGGATTCATCTGCTACCCGAAAAAAAGGGGGCACGGGGTTAGGGCTGGCCATCTGCAAGGAAATAATAGAACATCATGGGGGCAAGATATGGGTAGAGAGCCAATTGGGCGAGGGCAGCACATTTTATTTTACAGTTCCTCGGTACAAGGAGATATAGGAAATGGCCAAACGAATCCTGGTGTGTGATGATGAACCACATATCCTGGAGTCCCTCAGTTTTGTGGTTCGGAAGGCGGGTTTTGAGTTATTAACCGCGACGGATGGAGAGGAGGCCCTTAAGATAGCTAAGGAGCAAGGGCCGGATCTGATACTTCTGGATGTTATGCTGCCTAAGTTGACCGGCTATGAGGTCTGTGAATTATTGAAGAAGGATACAGAGACCATGGACATTTATATCGTGATGCTGACAGCCAAAGGACAACGCATGGATGAACAGCAAGGGATGGAGGCGGGGGCAGACGAATATATCAAAAAACCATTTAGCCCCCGCGACCTGAAAGACAGGCTCCGGAAAATATTGGGCTGATTGCATGCGAGCTATAGAAAGAACTGACCGCTAACGCCTTCCATAAATCTATGGATGTCTTCCCGAATGGCTTCAATTCCTGGAGGGTCTAACCCTAGTAACGATACAGACTTATCTTCAATAATAGCTGGTCCCTCGTATTTTTTTAGACCATAGCCCATTTCTCGGGCCAGGAGGTTGGCAAAGTAGATTACTAATAGTTCTTTTGGGGTATCCGATGAGATGTCCTCCTGGTTGTGGTAAGAAGCAATGTCAATATAATCCTGATCAAAGTTCCATCTCTTTAATACAAACGCCCCTATCTCGTTGTGTATCTGGTTCAGGGTGGAAATCAAATGGTCGCTATCGGGCGTCCACTTCTGTGTGTCCGGATGTAGCAATAATTGTAGCGATACCACCTTTCCGATATCGTGAAGGAGGCCCAGCATAAAATATTTATCCGGTTCCACCATTCTTAGCATAAAGGCCGTCTGCTGGGCGCCGTAGGCACAGGCCAGGGAATGTTCCCATAGGGACTTAACTATTGCCTCGTGCTTTTCATGTTTTATGACATACAGACCCCTGTTAATCAGTACAAATACTGTATTGAGTACACTCTTAAGGCCTATCCTCAATATAGCACGTTCCAGATTATCATTTTTGCCTATACCGGCATAAAAGGGTGAATTTGATATGGCCAGGAGTTTTGAAGAAATAACGGGCTCCTTTTCCACAAGCTTCGCAATATCATTAAGGGACAATTTGGGGTCACGCAGCAACTGATGGATTTTGATGCCTACGGTCGGCAGGATTGGTAAATTGACCTGGCCCCTGTCCAGTTTTTTTATTAATTGCTCAACAAGGGATGCTGCCCACTTATCTCCGGTATCATCGGCATTGCCGGTTATGCTTTCTTCCGGATGCGGGCAAATTATATTTGAGATTTTTTGAGCCAGGTCTTGAATGCTGAACGGCTTTACGACATAATTACTGGCTCCGGCCCTGAGGGTGCTAACTACGTCATCGTGATGTCTCCGGCAGGTAAGCATAATAAAGGGAGTATCTTTGGTTTTTTCGTTACCCTTTACGACCCTTAAAAGCTCATCACCGCCCATCTCAGGCATATTCCAGTCGGAAACAATAAGATCATAATGGTTTTCCTTGATCATTTTCAGGGCGCTATGTCCGTTGGTTGCCTCTGCCACATCTTCGACACCCATCTTTTGTACCACGGTTTTCACCGCCAACCTGATACCGGCATCATCATCTACTACCAAGACCTTAACATTAGGCGAGATCCTGTTCATCTTTATGAAGTTATCTGTTCCTCCGTCAAGGGACCTTTCTCCAGTAATGTGTATATCGACCACCTTAAGAGAGAACTTTAGACAAATAGTCCCGGTCGTTCTTGCCCATGTTGGGATGCGGGACAGATGGCGTGGATACAACCAGGAGCCGGAACTGAAATTGGGTGGGCTTCAGTCAGGCTATCGGCGCCTCCATCCACACCAGGCCGGAAGGCCATTTTCATCCCGGAGCTTCAGGACCCCTTCTCCTTTTTTAACCTCAGCCGCAATGATGGCCGGTTTCCCTTGTAAGGTGATCCTGGAGCCGGTAACCTCAACCTTGTCCTTTGGTTCGATCTTTACGTCCTGATTTCCTATGTACCACCCCGGCCCCAGATGGACAGAAACGGTCTCTTTGTCTGTTTTTACCATCAGATGTACGCCATAAGACATACCCTTCATCGGTGTGATTTTATCTACGCTGACCACCTCTCCGCTGATGGTCTCCACCGTTTTGGGGTCGTACATACGGCCATACCTACCTTCTGTTGCCCAGCCGCCGCTACCCCTCCACCGCATACCGCGCTGGGCAAAGGTTTCTGTTGCAACTAAAAGGCTGACGACCGAAAGTATTACTAATAAGGTTACTGTCCGTCTCATATTTGTTCTCCTTTCTTCTCTTTTTTGTGACTGTTCCAAGCCCACCCCAATTTCCAGATAATGGTTCATAAATTTCCGGCCTTCCGAAAATTGCTTCCTACCTTATTATCTCATCACAAATGCATATCTCTGTAAAGTGAAAGTTTTTAATGATATTTTCTTAAATTTTCATTGACCTTTGTCTCAGATTTTGTTCATAGTTGAAGCTCCCCGTCCGCCCCAGGCGGAGGGCGGACGGGGAATCTCCGTATGCAAGGTAAAATGCATCGTATTCGCTTGCTAACCCCGTCGCCCGCCAGGGTCGGACCTGATGGCAAGCAGCGGGGAATGCGCTCGCTATGCATGTTCGACAGCGACGCAAGGCATAAACTTTAGAGGTTGCAGTAGATGCTGCCCGGTCAGGATAAAATATCAAACAAAGATTTGGATCCCGGGGTCAAGAAGCTATACCTAGACCTTCCCCTCCCCAGTTTAAAGGATAATACCGGGGATATTGACCGGCTGCGGCGAGCACTGCAAGCCGGGCAGGGCCTTAAGTCCGTCCGGATACCCTACAGCCTGATAGGGTTTTCTTCTCGTGTCATGCGAGAGGCCTCTTTCCGGGTGACGGCCACGGTGGTCAGAGAGGGAGAAGAATGGGAGCTTCTGGATATCAGCCCTGGTGATACTACAAAGGATTTTTTCGGCCTGGCCCTGGATCTGGGGACAACCCGGATGGTGGGCGCACTGGTGGACTTGAGGACAGGAAAGGTCCTTTCCGAACACTCCATGGACAACCCCCAGATTCGATATGGAGCCGACATCCTTACCCGCATCCATTATGCCCACGACCCGAACGGCCTCAAGGAGTTGACCGCCGTGGTGCGGGAAGGGATCGGCAAAATGGTCGCCCAACTGGCCGCTAAAGCAGGGGTGCAGACCGGGAGTATCTATTCTATGACTGTGGCCGGGAACACGGCCATGACCCACCTTTTTATGGGTTTGGACCCAAGCTCTATGCCCCGGGAACCTTATATCCCTCTGGTGAACCGCCCCGATCCGGCGCTTGCCGGAGAACTGGAGATCCCCATCCATCCTAATGCCCGAGTTTTCATTTTCCCTAATGTGGGAAGCTATTTTGGCGGCGACCTCATCGCCGGGCTCCTGGCCTCAGGTCTGGCCCGCCAGAACGAGGTCTCTATCCTGGTGGATGTGGGCACCAATGCCGAGGTGGTTCTGGGAAATAGCGACTGGCTCATGGCCTGCGCCGGTGCGGCCGGTCCGGCTCTCGAGGGAGGGGTGGCTCAGATGGGCATGACCGCCGGCGACGGGGCCATCGACCGGGTAAGTTTGGACCGTAACACCTTAAGACCCGTTTACTCGGTGATTGGCGGGGTAGCTCCCCTGGGGATATGTGGATCCGGGCTCATTGACCTGGCGGCTGATCTCTTCTCCGTGGGACTATTGGATCGGCGGGGAAAGTTTGTCCCGGAGCGAAACCCTTCCCGCTTCAAGGAGACCACATCCGGACTGGCCTACATCCTGGTTCCGGGCCGGGAGACGGGCATAGGGGAGGAACTGGTTTTAACTCAGGCAGACGTGGATATCCTTTTACGCTCCAAGGCCGCCATGTACACCATACTGGCCACTATTATTGATTCCGTGGGCCTCCGCTTTCAGGATCTGGCCCATTTTTACGTAGCTGGAACCTTCGGGAACTATATCGATCCGGTAAAGGCCATTACCCTGGGGATGCTTCCGGATTTGCCCCTCGAACGGTATATCCCTTTAGGGAATAGCTCTCTGACCGGGGCCTTACAGGCCCTCTGCAATTTTTCACTGCGGGAGGAGACCCGGAGCCTTTGCGACCGTATTACCTATATCGAGATGAACGTGAATGCGGAATTCATGCAGAGATTCAGCGCCGCCCGCTTTATCCCCCACACCGACCGCAACCTGTTCCCCTCAGTTTCTGTACCTTGATATCTCTTATCCCTACAGATTACACTTGACGCCCAAACTCTCTTTACCCTATACTCACCTCATTAAAAAACCCGATATCGGTGACCTATGAATGAAAACGCCACCAAGGATTCTGAATCCCTCGGCATAGAGAAACAAAAAACGATCCGTCTGGTCATAATCGTTTTTGCCACCCTGTTGTTGGGTTCCGCCGGGATATACGTTGTCTATCAAGGGACCATGGGCGGAGGAAAGGGGACGCTTACTGTGGAGCCGGGTAAGGGGAAAATCAGCCTGAGCCTGGAAAAGCCCATAGTAGATCAGATTAATATCGGCACCTCGACGGCCTCAGCCCAGGGTAATGATATCCAGTTTACGGAAGGTAAGATTGCAGACCCGGCTGTCATTAATCAGCTTCGGAGCCTGAGCCCATCTCAGCCGACCCAATTTTCCGGGAAAAATTTTATAAATCAGAATCTCGGTTTTCTTCTGACCGTACTGCATCCGGAGAACTGGCAGGTAATGCATAACCCGGCCGGCCTGCAAAATCCCACTATCCCGGTAAATACCATCTATAATCGAGAAGGATCACACCTTAATATTGGTGTCGGGCCTATTATGCCGGGAATGGATATCCAGATGTTTGTCACGCAAAACATCCAGCAGATGATTCAGTCTGGTGTTATCCAACAGATGCCCACGGTAAGCTATGATTTTCCTTCACAGACTGCCTTTGCTGTCTTTACGAACCCGATGACTATGGGACAGTCTTATCAAAAGGTTATCATTGACCGGGCCAGAAGCCGGGTCTTCGTGGCCTCGGCCAACTATAATCAGGCTATGTCCAGCCCGGCGGCTATCCAGGATTTAATAAACATGATCGCTACCTTTACACTGTTCTAACCCACCTTGCAAACCTAACTATATAGAAGTTCTTTCAATAAGTTAACCTTGTCTCTCAGAAACCATTTCCAATCTTAGAACAGGCGGTTATTGATAATACGCAGATTTTCACTATGTTTATCATCTGGATAAATCTGCAAGGTTGTTTACTTCCGGCAGATCTAGATTCTAATCTTGATGAATTTTTGACGCTTTTCCCTACTATTTTGAGACCTTCTTTATGCCCAATGAGTTAGAATGGTTTCTGATATCGCTAGAGGCATAACTATGAAGACCTATCAATTCTATTCCAAAACCCCGTCTATCTGAGGGGAGATACGGGTCACAGCGAACCGGGCTCTTTCGTAGACACTCCGCCTTTTTGGGCGATAGGAGACTCGTTATGAATATATACGAATGGCTGCAAGCGATACTTCTTTTTGTCGTTCTACTGACCTTAACAAAGCCGTTTGGCGCTTTCATGGCCAGGGTTTACAAGGGGGAGCGGACCGTTCTCACTCATGTCTTGCGACCGGTTGAAAACCTCCTGTACCGTATCTGCGGAGTGAACAGGGACGCGGAGATGGACTGGAAGGAATATGCCTTCGCCATGCTGATTTTTAGCTTTGTTTCATTCGCGGCACTCTTTGGCATACTGATGTTCCATGGATTTTTGCCTCTCAATCCGCAGAAATTTCCGGCATTCTCCTGGCATCTGGCGCTCAATACCGCGATGAGCTTTGTAACCAATACCAACTGGCAGGCATACAGCGGTGAATTGGTTGCCAGCTATTTTACCCAGATGGCGGGACTCGCGGTGCAAAACTTCGCGTCCGCTGCTGCCGGCATGGCGATTGTGATCGCCCTTATTCGCGGCCTGGCGCGGCGGCAGGCCACCTCTCTCGGCAATTTCTGGGTGGACCTGACCCGGGGTACCCTGTATATCCTCCTGCCGCTGTCCCTTATCGCCGCAGTCTTTCTGGTATCTCAGGGGGTAATCCAGAACTTCAGCCCTTATAAAAAAGTGTCGCTTTTACAGCCGACTAGTTATGAAAAGTCGAAGCCGGATGGTAAGGGGAATCCTCTGGAGAATGCTTCCGGCCAGCCTGTCATCGAGAAAGTGATGGTGAAAGAGGTTACGGTCCCCATGGGCCCGGTCGCCTCACAGGAGGCGATAAAGGAGCTTGGGACCAACGGCGGTGGATTCTTTAACGCCAACTCATCCCACCCGTATGAAAACCCGACGCCGCTCTCCAACATCGTGGAAATTTTTTTGATCCTCCTTATCCCGGCAGGCCTGACCTACACCTTCGGCAGCATGGTCGGAAGTCCCAGACAGGGATGGGCGCTTTTTGCGGCCATGCTGATCATGCTGGTTCTGGCTACCGGCGTCCTGTACTGGGCGGAAAATAGCGGTAATCCCCTTGTGGCCGGGCTAGGGGTCCGGGGAGGGAACATGGAAGGGAAGGAGGTCCGGTTCGGGCTCGGAGGCTCCGTTCTCTGGGCCACAGCTACTACCGGTACTTCCTGCGGCGCGGTCAATACCATGCACGATTCCCTCACCCCAGTCGGCGGGATGGTCCCGATGATGCTCATCCTCCTAAGCGAAGTGGTCTTTGGCGGAGTGGGCTCAGGGCTCTATACCATGCTTGCCTTCGTGGTCATCGCGGTCTTTGTGGCCGGGCTCATGATCGGGCGGACACCCGAGTACCTGGGTAAAAAGATCGAGGTGCGCGAGATGTGGATGTCGATCCTGACGGTCCTCACCTCCGGGCTGGCAGTGCTTTTCTTCTCGGCCTTGGCTTTCCTCGTCCCTTCAGCAGTCGCTTCCATGGCCAACCCCGGCGCCCACGGGCTTTCAGAGGTGTTTTATGCCTTTGCCTCCGCTTCGAATAACAACGGCAGCGCCTTTGCCGGCCTGAATGCCAACACGGTCTTCTACAATGTGACAACCGCTGTCGCCATGTGTCTCGGCCGTTTTGTTCCGGCCGTCGCGGTCCTGGCCATGGCCGGCTCGCTTGCGGAAAAGAAGTATGTTCCCCCCAGTCTTGGCACCCTCCCTACCGATCAGGCCCCGTTCGTCCTCTGGCTCGTGCTGGTTATCATGATCGTCGGCGCCCTGACCTTTTTCCCGGCCCTGGCTATGGGACCGATTGCCGAACAACTGACCATGCTGGGAGGTAAGTAAGATGACCAAACGCACTACGCAACCGACTTCGGTTTTTGACCCTGCACTGATGCGCTCGGCCCTGGTCGACTCTTTGAAGAAACTCGATCCGCGTGCCCTTTGGCGCAATCCGGTCATGTTCGCTGTAGAGGTGAGCAGCATAATTACGCTGATTACCTTTATTATGTCGTTGACGGGAGCGACCAGGGAGCCGGTCTGGTTCACCGGCATGGTCTCCCTCTGGCTCTGGATGACGGTTCTCTTCGCCACCTTTGCCGAGGCCCTGGCCGAAGGGCGGGGGAAGGCCCGCGCCGCATCGCTAAGGAAAACCCGCACCGAGATCATGGCCAAGCGTCTGAAAAAACCGGAATTCGGCGGCGAGTACGAGACACTGCCCGCAAATCAGTTGCGGAAAGGTGACTGTATTCTCGTGGAGGCAGGCGATCTGGTTGCCGGTGACGGCGAAGTCGTCCTCGGCGCCGCACTGGTGAACGAGGCTGCCGTGACCGGCGAATCGGCTCCGGTAGTGCGGGAATCCGGAGGAGACCGGAGCGCTGTGACCGGCGGCACCAAGGTCATCGCCAATTCCATTATCGTCCGCGTGACCGCCAACCCCGGGGAGACTTTTCTCGACCGCATGATCTCCCTGATTGAAGGGGCCAAGCGCCGCAAGACCCCTAACGAGATAGCCCTCGAGGTGCTTCTCGTGGCCTTGACTTTCGTCTTTCTGCTGGTGGTGGCGAATATGAGTCCGCTCTCGATCTATAGTGCCAGGGCGTCTGGACACGGGTCCCCGGTCTCGCTGACCGTACTGGTGGCTCTCTTTGTCTGCCTGGCACCGACCACCATTGCCGCGCTCCTGCCCGCCATCGGCATTGCCGGCATGGACCGCCTCTTTCAGAAGAACGTCATTGCGACGTCCGGACGTGCCATTGAAGCAGCCGGCGACGTCAATGTGCTTCTCCTCGATAAGACCGGCACCATCACGCTCGGAAACCGGGAAGCGGTGGAGTTCGTGCCGTTAGGGGGACAAAGCGGACAGAAACTGGCTGAGGCGGCCCTGATGGCGTCTTTGGCCGACGAAACCCCGGAAGGACGCAGCGTCGTGGTATTGGCAAAACAGAAGTACGGCCTTAGACTGGAGGCGCTTCCCGCAGGCAGCCAGGCCGTTCCTTTCAGCGCCGATACCCGCTTAAGCGGAGTGAACATCGGGGACAAGGTGTATCGCAAGGGGGCGGCCGATTCCGTCATCGCCTTTGTGCGGAATTTGGGTGGAAAGGCGATCCCGAATGACTTGAAGACCGCGGTCGACAGGATCGCCCATGCCGGGGCCACACCGCTCGTGGTCTGCTGCAACACCGAGATCTTCGGAGTCATCAATCTCAAGGACATCCTGAAGGGAGGCATCCAGGAGCGTTTCCAGCGATTGCGCAGCATGGGGATCAAGACTGTGATGATCACCGGCGACAATCCTTTGACTGCTGCCGCCATCGCCGCCGAGGCCCAGGTGGACGACTTTCTGGCCCAGGCCAAGCCGGAGGACAAGCTCCATCTGATCCAGGAGAACCAGCAGGCCGGCTATATGGTGGCCATGACCGGCGACGGCACCAACGACGCCCCGGCTCTGGCCCAGGCGGATGTGGCAGTGGCCATGAATACCGGCACGCAACCGGCCCGTGAGGCTGCCAATATTATTGATCTCGACAGCAATCCGACCAAGCTCTTGGACATCGTGGAGATCGGCAAGCAGATCCTGATGACGCGCGGCAATTTGACTACCTTCAGCATTTCAAACGATGTGGCAAAATATTTTGCCATCATTCCTGCCTCGCTCGTCTCGATCTACCCGCAATTGGGAGTGCTGAATATCATGCGGCTGGCCAGCCCCTTCAGCGCCATTTTATCAGCGGTCATCTTCAACGCCGTTATCATTCCGCTCCTGATCCCGCTGGCACTGAAGGGGACCAGGTATCGTCCCATGCCGGCCGAAAAGCTCCTGATTTACAATCTGCTCATCTACGGCCTCGGCGGGATGATTGCACCGTTCATGGGGATAAAAGCGCTTGATCTTGTGATCGGACTATTTGCATGATTTCTTACCACAGAGCACAGAGAAGACTTTTCTCCTTTTTGCGGAGAGGATACCGAGGGGGAAAACTCCCGCTTTCACCTGAGAGTGGTATGAATATAAAAACATCTTACCCCCGTGCATTCTGTGCCTTAGCAACCAAAGGGCGCGAGCAGCGAATATAATGAATTTCAAACCCTTTTTGGAGGTAGACTACTATGAAGGACATTAAATCCGCTATCCTGCTGTTAATTGCCCTTGCCATACTCCTGGGAGGCATCTATCCTGCTGTTGTCACCGGCATTGCCTCGGCGGTCTTTCCAAAACAGGCCGGAGGCAGTTTTATTACGGCCCAAAACGGACAGACCGTCGGCTCCGCTCTGATCGGGCAACCTTTTTCCGACCCGAAATATTTCTGGCCCCGCCCCTCGGCCACGAGTGACTTCGGTTACAATCCCGCCGCTTCCGGCGGCTCCAATCTCGGTCCCGCCAATCCTGATTTTATCGATAAGGTGGGGGATCGGGTAAAAGTCATCCGTGAAACAGCCAGTTACGGTGATGTCCCTTCGGACTTGGTAATGGCCTCGGCGAGCGGGCTCGATCCGCATATCACGCCGGAGTCCGCGACGATGCAGATTCCCCGTGTCGCCCGGATGCGCAAGATGACCGAAGAAGAGTTGAACAACCTCGTCGCCGCCCATACCGAAGGCCGCCAGTTGGGCTTTCTGGGAGCGCCGCGAGTGAATGTGGTTATGCTGAATCTGGCATTGGATAAGCTGGCGAAATGACGAGCCACCGAGTCTTTTGGTTGCTTTTCCCTGGCATATGCTCCTTATAGTCGTTGCAAAAGCATCCTTGGGGAGCCATAATATAAATTTAAAAGATTTTTTTGATACGGCATGCATTCATGACGAACAATGATGATGACAAACGCCCCTCTCCTGAGGCACTGCTGAAGATTGCCCAGGCTGAAGAGGCCGAGAAGGGACGGGGCAAGCTCAGTATCTTTCTCGGCTATGCCGCCGGGGTGGGAAAGACCTATGCCATGCTGGAGGCCGCTCAAAGGCGGAAACGCGAAGGGCGGGACGTAGTGGCGGCATATCTTGAGACGCACGGCCGTCCCGAAACTGATGCGCTTCTGGAAGGACTGGAGGTCATTCCCAAGGCTCGGATTGAGTACATGGGGGTGCTCCTCCCGGAGATGGATACTGACGCAGTACTGGCCAGACATCCCCAGATCGCACTCGTGGATGAGCTGGCCCATACTAATGCCCCCGGATCTCGTCACGAAAAGCGCTGGCAGGACGTGGAGGAGCTTCTTGTAGCCGGGATCGATGTCTATACCACGGTCAATATCCAGCATTTCGAGAGCCTGAACGATGTCGTAGCGCAAATTACCGGGGTAAAGGTGCGGGAGACCGTCCCAGACCGCCTCCTTGATGAGGCGGTTGAGATTCGACTCGTTGATATTCCCCCCGAAGATCTACTCCAGCGCTTGCGAGAAGGAAAGGTTTACATTCCCGAGCAGGCTGCCCTGGCCGCAGAGGAGTTTTTCAAGCCGGGCAACCTCATGGCGCTGCGCGAACTCTCATTGCGCCGTGCGGCCGCCCGCGTAGACGATCAGATGCGGGCCTATATGGAGTCACGCTCCATTCACGGCCCCTGGCCGGCAGCGGAGCGACTTCTTGTCTGCGTCAGCGGGAGTCCCTTCAGCGAACGGCTGATCCGCACGACCCGCCGTCTGGCGGACGAAATGAAGGCCCCCTGGCACGCGCTCTACATCGAAACCCCCGGCATCGGCAAACAAGTCACAGAAAACCGCGAACAGGTCTGGCACGACCTCCGGCTGGCCGAAAGCCTCGGCGCGCAAGTAGCGCAAGTTACGGCGACTACCATAGCCGAAGCAGTCGTTGACTACGCCGTCAGACACAACATTACAAGAATTGTCATCGGCAAACCGCGCAAACCACGCTGGCGGGAATTCCTCCACCCACCTCTCGTGGACCAGATTATTCGCCTCAGCGGGACGATTGACGTCTATGTCGTCAGTATAACCCCTGCCGAAAAGAGTCCCGAGGCGGGCATTGTAGGGATGAAAAGACCGGTTTTCTGGTCCGGATACCTGAACAGCTTGGCTCTGGTTGCGGCAGCCTCGCTGGTATGCGAGCTGGTTCGCCGCTTTCTTGCTCCGACTAATTTGGTTATGATCTACCTACTTGCAGTGGTCCTGGCGGCTATTCGCCTTGGGCTTAGACCGGCGATCATGGCGGCGTTTCTGAGCGTTTTAGCATTTGATTTCTTTTTCGTGCCGCCCAAGTTTACCTTCAGCGTTGCCGATACGGAGTATCTGATCACCTTCTTGGGGCTTTTTGCGGTAGGCGTGGTCATCAGTACCCTTGTGGCAAAGGCCCGCGAACGCGCCGAGACTATCCGGGAACGGGAAGCTCAGACGGCAAGTCTCTACTACCTGAGCCGTGACCTGGCCGCTGCCGCGGATATCGACTCTATCCTGGACGCCGCTATCAAGAATATCGGGGAGAGTCTTAATGCCCGTGTGGCCATCCTTCTCTCAGAGGGCGAGCGGTTAAAAATAAGGGCCGCAAATCAGGACATACACCTTGATATGAAGGAGCTGGCAGTAGCCGAATGGGTTTTTCGGAACCGTCAAGCTGCGGGGCGCGGGACTGAAACCCTTATATCAGCAGGCTTACTCTGTTTGCCCTTACAGACCTCAGCCAGTATGCTGGGAGTTTTAGGGGTGGAATTTAAGGATGACCGAGACTATGCCTCCCCACAGAGTCGAAGGCTTCTGGAGGCCTTTGCCGCCCAGACCACCCTTGCCATTGAACGGGTCCGGCTTGTCAAGCAGGCCGAGCAGTCCGAAATCCTCCAGGCCCGGGAAAGTCTGGAGCGGGCGCTTCTCAATTCCGTTTCCCACGATTTGCGTACTCCGCTTGTGTCCATAACCGGGGCCCTGGGTACGATCCGGGATAAGGGGGAGCAGCTCAATGCTGAAGCCCGGAAGGAACTCCTTGACGCCGCCTGGGAAGAGGCAGCCAGACTGAATCGCTTTGTGGGAAACCTGCTGGACATGACCCGCCTGGAAGCAGGCGCGATCAAGCTGAAGGAGGAACCCTGCGACATACAGGATGTTGTCGGTTGCGCCCTTGCAGCCCTCGAAAAACAACTCGGCAGTAGAAGAATCGATGTGCGTCTGCAGTCCGGACTGCCACTGGTCAAAATGGACATGGCCCTGATGACACAGGTGCTGGTGAACCTGCTCGATAATGCATTGAAATATTCGCCTCCTGAGAGTAGCATTGAGATTGCTGCCAGGGTAGATGGTCCCCTGCTTAAGATAGAGGTCTCCGATCGCGGCCCTGGTGTTCCGGATTCCGACCTGAAAAGGATTTTCGACAAGTTCTATCGTATTCCCGTCCCCGAAGGCGCCCGCGGGACCGGGCTGGGCCTGTCGATTTGCAGGGCAATTGTCGAAGTGCATGGAGGGACTATCCGAGCCGAAAACCGAGCTGAAGGCGGACTACGGGTAATAATAACGTTAACCGTTAACCATTGATCGTTATCCGACAGGAAAGAATCGGTTGTCATGCCCCACGCGTCATCGGTGGAGCGGATAACGGATAAACGTGAACGGATTACACGGTCAACGGTGAACTGACAACTGTGAACATACGTTATGCCGAACGAAAAGCAAAATACCAACCTGCCTCGCATCCTTGTAGTTGATGACGAGGTGGCCATCCAACGTTTTTTGCGTACCGTTTTGGACACCGGGGAGTTCTCCCTGCATCAGGCGGAGAACGGTCATGCTGCGCTGGTAGCAGTCGCTACGGTCAGGCCGGATATCATTCTCCTTGATTTAGGGTTGCCGGACATCAATGGCGTCGAAGTGATAAGGCGGATACGGGAGTGGTCACCCGTCCCGATCATCGTACTTTCGGTGCGGGAACGGGAGGATGACAAAGTAGAAGCACTGGATGCCGGCGCGGATGATTACCTGACCAAGCCGTTTGGAGTTGCCGAACTTCTGGCTCGGATTCGGGTTGCTCTGCGACGTTCCTTGCAGCAGGCCCCAGAACCTGTCTTCAGAATTGATGATCTCGATGTTGACCTGACACGCCGGCGGGTGTTGGTATATGGTAAGGAAACACAATTAACCCCAACTGAATACGAACTGCTGCGCCTGCTGGTGGTACATGCGGGGAAGGTCCTGACCCACCGCCAAATCCTCAGGCAGATCTGGGGTGTTACCTACATTGAGCAACCTCACGTACTGAGGGTTAATATCAGCAACCTGCGTCACAAGATTGAAAAGGACCCGTCTCGCCCCCGATATATCCTGACCGAACCAGGAGTAGGATATCGGCTGCGGGTGGATTATTGAGCATCAACGTTATGCCGTGTTCTGGAAATAGGAGCTGCTTGTTGGGTATAAGGTGAGATTCATATTCATGGCTTTTTTCGTCCTTCCTTTTTCGCTTTTGAGCACGTATTTGGCGGGAAGCTCAATTTGCCTGGATATTTCGAAAAGATCACGGCTCTTGTGATGTAGTTCTACAATAGCCTTTTTCTGGACCTGCTTGAGGTGGAAGCCCCTCTGGAGTTAGTCCTTTCCGCGTTTGAAATGCCTCTTTACGGTCCTCTCGGATATACCCAGAAAATATCGAATATCCTCGCAGGGTACGCCTCCATTCACAAATGTCCGAGTCAAAACCATTATGTTATACTAACTTAAGGCCCGCAATCAGCTTCTCCAATTGCTCAATCTGATCTTTTGTCTTTGCATAACGCTCTCTCAGGCTGGCCATCTCCAAGGTATCCTTTCGGGCCGTTGTGGCGGACCCCGGTTCTGTCTTTTCACCCAGGATTGGTCGTGATAAAAATTAGACGCCCCTTTATTGACAACCTTAAATTTTTCACCTATGTTTCTCATCTATGTTTTTATGAAACACACATCCGCCTGCGGCGGACAAAGGACAATAAAAATAATCCCCTCACCCCCCCTTTTTTAGTAAAGGGGGGACACATCTATTCCCCCTTTGGAAAAGGGGGATACAGGGGGATTTTCAGATAAAAACAACCGGATAGATGGATGATACTAAAGGATATTAAGAAAAAGATTGAAGAGAACATCCCCCTCACCCCTGACGATGGCCTTCGGCTTGCAAATTTTGTGGCCGGCGGTAAGGGCGCAGGTCTGCTTTCCATGGCCCAGGAAATACAGAGGCGATATCATGGCCCGGTTATCGAACTTTGCGCTATCGTCAATGCCAAATCCGGCGCTTGTCCGCACGATTGTTCCTTTTGCGCCCAATCGAGTCATCACCGAAGCCCTATTAAGGCCTATCCTCTTCGCCAACCCAAGGGTCTCTTAGAGGCGGCTCAGGCAGCGCAAAAATCCGGGGCGCATCGCTTTTCCATAGTGACGAGCGGAGCCAGGCTTTCTAAAGAAGAGCTCCTTAAAGTATGTGAGGCAATTAGCCTGATTAAGCAGGAAACAACACTCTTGCCCTGTGTTTCGCTGGGGAAACTCACTATCGATGAAGCCCTTTTACTAAAGAAGGCCGGGTTGGTGCGCTACCATCATAATCTGGAGACGAACCGCGATTTTTATCCCAGGATTTGCACTACTCAGACCTATGAGGATCGCCTGGCTACGATTCATATAGCCAGGGAGTCTGGTCTGGAGATTTGTGTCGGGGGGATATTAGGATTAGGAGAGTCCGTTCAGGATCGAGTTAAATTCGCGTTGGAGATAAAACACCTCAACCCGGATTCCATCCCGCTTAATTTTCTTGATCCCCGCCCCGGGACTCCATTGGAGGCACAGCCGCTCCTCACACCGGATGAGGTCATAATGACCATCGCCCTTTTCCGTATTATAATCCCTGATATTCCTGTAAGACTGGCCGGAGGAAGGGCAAAAGTCCTTGGCGATAAACAGGCGGCAGCCATAAAGGCAGGGATAAATGGACTCATGATCGGCGACTACCTGACGACAAAAGGGGCTGAAATACAGGCTGACCATGAGATGATCGCTTCGTTAAATCTGAAACCATCTATAATTAAGCAGGGTGTCCGTGCCTGTAACTAACCTCAGACAAGAACTGACCGATCTGAAGAACATCTCGCTCTATCGGGAGCTTGTCTCCATTACTCCAGTCAGCCCGACGCGCGGCTATCTTAAGGGCAGAGAAGTAACGTTATTTTGCACCAATAACTATCTCGGCCTGACACATCATCCGCAAGTAATTGAGGCCTCTATAAAGGCCACGGAGCGTTATGGGACGGGTGCCGGGGCCTCCAGACTGATAAGCGGCCATTCCCATCTCTATGAAGAACTGGAGGACGCCTTGGCCCGGCACAAGGGCACAGAAAAGGCCCTGGTCTTTTCCTCCGGTTATGCCGCTAATATGGGCGTCATAAGCGCTCTTATGGGCAGAGATGATCTTATATTCTGTGACCGGCTGGCCCATGCCAGCCTCATCGACGCCTGCATCCTGAGCCGGGCAAAACCCTATCGCTTTCGTCACAATGATGTGAACTCCCTGGGAGATCTGCTCCATGCCCGGGAGACGAAAAGCCAAATATTAATCGTAACCGAGGGCGTCTTTTCCATGGATGGCGACATAGCGCCGCTTAAACAGCTCGCAGACATCTCTTCTCAACATGGATGTCTCCTTTTAGTCGATGATGCCCATGGTACAGGCGTTATGGGAGAAAAAGGGCAGGGCGCTGCTGCCTACCTTGGGGTGAGTAAGGGCATCGACATCCATGTGGGTACGCTCAGTAAGGCTATCGGATCCATAGGGGGATTTGTCGCCGGGTCCGGCGATTTGATAGCCTATCTTGTAAACAAGGCCCGCTCCTTTATTTATACAACGGCCTTGCCACCGGGAAGCATAGCTGCGGCTACAGCAGCTCTAAAACTTATAGAGGCAGAACCTTCCCTTATCGAACGCCTATGGTTCAACGTACGTTATATGCGCGACATCCTGATATCCGCCGGTTTCAATCTCATGGGCAGTCAGACACCCATTATGCCTATCTTTATCGGCGCCCCGGAAAAGGCCGTGGCCATGAGTCGAGGCCTACTGGAAAAAGGCGGCATATACGTACCCGCCATCCGGCCGCCCACGGTTCCGGCCGGGCAGGCCAGGCTCAGGTTTACGGTCAGCGCGGCGCATCAGCAGGCCGAATTGGAAAATGCGGCCGAGTCATTGATTGAATTAGGCAGGAAGGAAGGGATCATTGATTGACGGCTTCGTAAAAAGTCCATTCGCTGCGTTGTCCGCCTCCGGCGGATCACTGCGGCGTAGCTATGACATGGTTCACCGTTCACTGTTTACCGTTCACCGTAAGTGCATGGTTTGTTGACGGACAACGGATAACGGTCAACGGTCAACGGATAATAGGATTTGCGCGCCTTGCAACTGAAGCTTTTTACTGTGCCGTCCATACTTCGGTTTTTTGCGAGATCATCATTGATTAGATTACCTTCGATATTCATTACCGGCACGGATACCGGCGTGGGAAAGACGGTTATCACGTCCCTTCTGGCCTTGCTCTACCAGGAGGCGGGCGTAAGGGTCGGTCTGGAAAAGCCGGTCATAACCGGCGTGAAGGCAGGTGGGGATGCGGCCTTGGCAGGTGACCTGGCCTTTCTGCAGAAGGCGCTTTCTACCGGGGAGGGGCCGGTCTATTCCTATGCCTTTACTCCGGCTGTTTCCCCGCACCTGGCTGCGGCAAGGGCGGGTGTCACGATAGATCTGGCAAGGATTGAGTGCGATCATGCCGCAGTGCGTTCAAGGTACGACGCGGTCCTGGTAGAGGGTGCGGGGGGACTCCTGGCGCCTCTGAACGATGACTCCTTTATGGCCGACCTGGCGGCCCGGCTCAGGCTTCCTCTCGTCATCGTCAGCCGGCCTTCCCTTGGGACGATTAACCACACCCTATTGACGGTGTCTGTGGCAAGGCAGAGGGGTCTTGAAGTAGCCGGTATAATAATAAATAATTTCCCGGCCAAGCCGGGCTTGGCTGAAACAGATAATCCCGGCGCCATCGAAAAATTTGCCGGAGTGCCGGTTCTGGCTATTGTACCACGTATCACCGGCCTTTCCGTGGAAGAGGGAGAAGAAGGGGACCTTCAAAAGGTGGCTCAGGCCGTGGATAAAAAGTTTAACCTGCTGGAACGGCTTTCTCGCTGGGGGGAGGAACATGTCCAATAATAATTCTTTGCGCGCTGATGACCTGCGTTACCTCTGGCATCCCTTTACCCAGGCCAAAGAGTATGAGGCAGAAGAAGCGCCGATTATCGCTGCCGGAGAGGGCAGTTATCTCATTGACACCGAGGGGAGACGTTATCTGGATGGTGTGTCTTCTCTGTGGGTGAATGTGCACGGACATAGCTGTCCGGAGATCGACCGGGCCATTATGGCCCAGCTTGGTCAAATAGCGCACTCTACGCTCCTGGGATTAGGTAACGTACCCTCGATTGAGCTGGCCCGGGAGCTTATAGCCCGTGCGCCGTCCGGTCTTAAACGGGTATTTTATTCGGATAACGGCTCCACAGCGGTAGAAGTGGCCTTAAAGATCGCCTTTCAATACGCGCAGCAGACCGGGCACAAGCAAAAGACCGGGTTTCTTTCCTTTATAAATGCCTATCACGGCGATACCCTGGGCGCAGTCGGGGTAGGGGGGATCGACCTCTTTCACCGTATTTATGGGCCGTTGACGGTAAAATCCATGCGGGTTCCGGCTGCCTATTGCTACCGCTGTCATCTGGGGCTTGATTATCCGGACTGTGAACTGGCTTGTTTTAAGGAGCTGGAAAATACGGTAGCCGGACATGCGCACGAGTTGGCCGCCATTATCATCGAGCCCTGCGTCCAGGGCGCGGCCGGGATGCTGATCTGGCCGGATGGGTATCTCAGACGCCTGCGACGGCTTACGGAGCGATACGGGATACTGCTTATTGCCGATGAGGTGGCCACTGGATTCGGCCGTACCGGGACCCTCTTCGCCTGTGAACAGGAAGAGGTCAGCCCGGATCTGATGGCCCTGGCCAAAGGTATCACCGGAGGTTATCTGCCCCTGGCCGCGACCTTGACCACGGAAGAGATATTTGCCGCCTTTTATGGCGATTACGAGGAAGAGAAGACCTTTTTTCATGGACATACCTATACCGGGAACCCCCTGGCCTGCGCGGCCGCTCTGGCCAGCCTGCGCCTGTTTGAGACCAATCAGACTCTTTTATCATTAGAACCAAAAATCAAATACTTAAAAGAAAAACTGAAAGAATTTAATGAACTATCTCATGTCGGTGAGGTCCGTCAACGAGGATTCATGGTGGGCATTGAACTGGTCGAAGACAAGGCGACCAGGAGACCCTATCCTGTGTCCGTGCGGATGGGGAGGCGGGTAATCCTGGAGGCACGCAGGCATGGACTCATAATCCGGCCTCTGGGGGATGTGGTTGTGCTTATGCCGCCTCTTTCTGTGAGCCTGGAAGAACTGGAGGAGATAGTATCCATCACCTATAGGTCTATAAGGAAGGTTACGGAAGAAGGCTGATGGCGGACACTGAAATTCATATCAGGCCGGTTGGAGGCGGAGAATTTACCGGTTTAGAGGTTGAGCCGGAGAATGCGTCACCGGGGTGGTTATTCGTCTTGCACGGCTACGGCGGCTGTAAGGAAGAGATGCTTTCGCTATCCATATTCCTGGCGGGAAAGAGGATTCCAATCTTAGCCGCAGACCTGCCCGGCCACGGGGAGTGCGGCGGTTTGTTTGATTATGAAAATACGATGAGATGCCTGACTTACTGGCAGGAACTAAAGAAAAATCGTTTTGTTGCGGCCATAGGCCACAGCATCGGCGGCCGTCTGGTCTTGTCGCTTGACCTTTCCTGGAATGTGCTCATTTCACCGCCCCTTTCCACCGGTTTTGCAGGCGGGAAAAAAGAGATGATACGCGTTCTGAGACCCCGGCGGGTCAGGGAGGCTGCTCCTTTTGCCGGCCTGGTAGAGACACTAAATAGATTGGGCGAACATCTCCCGGCTGATCCTGATAAAAAGGGCCTGCTATTGTTCGGGCAATATGACCTTCCGGTGGTAAAGAAGACGGCTGAGGCAGCGTCGCCGGATAATTACACCGTCAAAGAGATAAAAGACAGTGACCATCACGACATACTTACCTCACGCGAGACGTGGGGTGTGATATGGGCGTGGCTGGCCGGGCAGGTGGTTCATGTCTGAGGCATTTCTCCATTATGACCAGGTGGCCTCCTCCTACGATCAGCCCCAGCACCACTTTTTTTACAGTCACCTGGCGGAAAAACTATGTATCCTGGCGCAAGAACACGTTCAGCCGGAGGCAATCCTGGACGTTGGTTGCGGCACGGGTATCTCTACAGTAGAGATCGTTAAACATTTCCCCGGGGCCGAGGTCACGGCGCTGGACCGATCCCCTTCCATGCTGGAGCTGGCCAGAAAGAAAGGGGATATAAGGACCGTCACATTCTGTTACGGACATACCAAAGACCTCCCGGTCTCCGAAAAAAGATTCGATCTCATTATAGCCAATATGTCCTACCACTGGTTGTCCCCCGGAGACCGGCGGGCCTTGAGGAAGGCCCTGAAGGAAAACGGCGTCCTGGTCATCTCCTTTCCTTTGATCATGCCCTTTCCGAAAAAAGAGGGGAACAGCCTGCTTCTGACCATCTTTCGGAGACTGAAAGAGATGCAGCCGGCCTGGCATCCGTTTCGGGGTACGCGCGGGTTAAACTGGAACGAGGTGGTAAGGAGTCTGCCGGGCCTGGTACCTATCCGCTTTGAACGATATTGTATGGAGGAGAGATTCCGCAGGGCAAGCGACTTTCTGGAAGTCCTCCGGGTGCGGGGTGTATTTTTTGGTTTTTTTGGGAATAAGGCCGCTGCGGCTGAAAATATTGCCGGGGCCTTGCTCCAGGAAAAAGAAGCTATTTCTTATGCCTGGCCTATAGGCATAGCTATTTTTCGCCGCGAAGGTCCGCAGAAAAAGCAAAAGACAAAACAGAACTAACCGGGAGGATTGGGGATTAACCCAAATACACCGTCTGATTAGGCTATCAAAATTAAAATCAGCAGATTACGGAGTATTCCTGAACACCAGCAAGATATTAGATGCAAGGCGCCGAGGATTGACGACTGAGGCGTATGGAGCAATACGCCGCAAGGAGGAGCGATCGAAGGCAACGCCGCAGATGATGTCTTGCTGGTGGATCAGGGTTAAAGTAAGTCCTTCCTTAATTGATCGGAGACCTCTTTGGTCAGATACAGGACGCGTTCAGAGAGGGCCTGGGGTAAGGAACCGGTGCCGCAACTGGGGGTAATAAGCGACTGCCTCAGCAGGGCCACCGGGGTAATCCCGTCTCCTGCCAGTTTCTGCGCCTCCTCTTTCCAGCGTACCGCCAGTGACGACACACTTTCTTTTTCAATATCAGCAGGGTTGGCAGTGGGCACTATGCCCCAGGCGATAATCTTTCCCCGGGCCAGGAAGGAGAGGATGGCCGGCCGGTAGAGTATAAACCGGTCGAAATAATTATAGGCATCAAAGCTGATAATATCTATATCGCTTTCCATGAGCAGGGACCAATCTGTATTGGCGCAGACATGCACAGCGGCCAGTCCACCGGCCCTGTGTATGGCCTGTGCCATTTCTCTGAGCATGGTTATTACATCCTGACGATTTATACTGACAAAGGCAGAAGATCCGTAACCGGCCAGGCCCGGCTCGTCAATAGAGACAAAGACCGGCGACTTGAATTGCCGCAGCACTTCCACCTGCCAGGCGGCCTTTAGTGACAAGGCCTTAACCGCAACATCACGCAGGCGTTCGTCATAGAAGGCACATCTTTTCTCCTGATCGTTAATCCCGGTCAGGAAGGTAAAGGGTCCGGTGATCTGTCCCTTGATGGCGTAGGGAGGTCTTGCCAACTTGCCCATACGGTTGATAAACGCTGCCAGACCTTTTCCGGTATGTGGCCCCAAGGCGAAACGGGACGTTAAAAGGGGTGAGTTGCCTTCGGAGACCGAGATGTAATCCTCATAAAAAGCAAGGAGTTCATCCTCAAAACCCGGCGAGGCCGTGTCAAAATATACCCGGTCGCCTTCGATGACTACTCCCGGCAGTTCCCCGGAAAATTGTGTGAGGAGCCGTTCTTCCGGATAGAACGGCAGTTGTATCCATAGCGGGATCTCCGGGACATAGGTTAACATCATGTCCAGGGCCTGCTCATGGTCTTTAAAGGGCAGGCTGCCGATCAGGGACGCCAGTCCATTGGCCGTGAATGATGGGATAGGGTCTAACGTCATGACAGTAAATTACAACGCGCATCCATAACACGGGGGCAGTCTTTCTGTCAATTTGTATTTGCCTTATTTAATAAATAATGTTAAATATTAATAATATTAAAATGTTTCTTTCAAATCGGAGGGTTGGGACGGATGTTTAAGGCAGGGGAATTAGCTGTGTACCCGGCCCACGGCGTAGGCGTGATAGAGTCTATTGAGCGCCGGGAGATCAACGGCGAAACACAGAACTTTTACATCATGAGGATCATTGATACCGACATGGTAATCATGATTCCTACCCACAACTTACAATCAGTAGGCGTTAGAAGCATTATAAACAAAAAAGATATTCCCATGGTGTTGGATATCTTGAAAGATCGAAGTGTTGAGATTGCGACCCAGACATGGAATAAGCGGTACCGGGAGTACATGGATAAGATAAAGACGGGTTCAGTATTTGAAGTGGCCGCGGTTTTGCGGGATTTGTACATATTGAAAGATGAAAAACCGCTTTCATTTGGTGAAAAAAAGATGCTGGACACAGCCATGAATCTGCTGGTAAAGGAGCTTTCCATAGCCCGTAATGTGAAAGAAGGCCGGGTCAGGCAGGATATTGAAGCGCTTTTTGACGCCTCATGACGGCCGGGCCACGTCTCAACTTCGAAATTTGGTATCAGTTTAGCTGTTTAAAAAAGTATTCTTAAATCCCTCCCAACCTTCCTTTTTCAAAGGGAGGAGAAACACTTCCCCCTTTGGAAAAGGGGGATTGAGGGGGATTTTAGCTCTTATAGCACCTTGCTTAGACATATTTTTCAGAAACCTAAAGTGTTACGAAATTTGAAATTGTAAATTTCACAATATCATGCCGGAGTTATTGTATGCGGAACCCGCGGACAAAGATCAGCGGGTTGACGTCTATTTGACGAAAAAGCTTGTTTCTCTTAGTCGTTCGCAGATCAACCGTCTTATCCGGGAGGGCCGGGTCAAGGTTAACGGAAAGACGGTTAAAGCCAGTCATAAGATTAACCCCCATGATTCGATAAGCATAGAAATCCCACCGCCACGTCCCTTAGGTATTCAACCGGAGAAAGTCCCCTTTACCATCCTCTATGAAGATGAAGACATCCTGGTCTTGTCCAAACCGCCGGGTATTGTAGTACATCCTGCGGCCGGGCACGGTAGCGGGACACTGGTGCACGGTCTCCTCCATCATTGTTCGGATCTTTCCGGCATCGGCGGCATTCTGCGGCCGGGTATTGTTCACCGTCTGGACAAAGACACATCCGGTCTGATGGTGGTCGCCAAAAATGATCGGGCCCATCAGGAACTGGCCGGACAGTTTAAGGCCGGAGAGGTTCATAAGAAGTACGTAGCGCTTGTGTACGGCGATTTTCGGGAAAAGAGCGGGATTATTCAGGCGCCTGTCGGCAGGCACCCCACCCAGCGAAAGAAGATGTCGGTAAAGAGCACAGGTGGCAGAGAAGCGATTACTATATGGCAGGTCATTCAGTCTTTCAACGGATTGACCTTCCTGGAACTGACCCTTAAGACGGGCCGTACCCATCAGATTCGGGTACACCTCTCTTCAATGCAGCATCCGGTGGTAGGAGACCCGGTTTATGGAGGTAAACAGAAGTGGGCGGATATCCGTAAGATAACCGTGAGAAACATTATAAAAGGTGTCTCCCGTCAGTTACTGCATGCCAGGGAGCTTGGGTTTGTACATCCCCGAACCGGCCGGTTTATGGAATTTCATTCCCCGATGCCCCCTGATATGCAAGAGATAATTGAGGCCCTTTCATGATAAAAATCGGTCTTACAGGCGGCCTGGCTACCGGGAAGAGCGCTGTTCTCAAGATGGTTCGGGCCTCGGGGGTGACCGTCATCGACGCCGACCGGCTCTGTAACGAGATAGCCCAGCCCTATCAGGAGGCCTGGCGGGAAATATATAGACATTTTGGCCGGGATTATTTCGCCCCGGATATGGGCCTTAAACGCAGCCGGTTAAAGCGGCTTATCTTTTCCGACCGGAAGGCGCGCCTGGCTTTGAACAAAATTATCCATCCCCGGGTAAAGGAGATTATTTTAAAGGATTTAGGAAAGATTGAGGAAAGTGGGACGGCCGATCTTGTGGTGGCTGAGGTCCCGCTACTCTTCGAGGCCGGCTGGAAAGACTGTTTTGATAAGACCGTCCTGGTTTATGCCCGGCCCGAGGTACAGATGGACCGTCTGATAAGAAGAGACGGCATATCCCTTGCCGAGGCCCAAAAGTGGCTCGCCGTTCAGATGCCTATTGATGAAAAGAAAAAACTGGCTGATTATGTGGTGGACAATAACGGCCCGCCTGAAAAAACCCGGAAACAGGTATTGTCTCTAATGACTATCTTGCGCGGCTATCCTGCATAAGGAGCATCCTTTGTTGAAGATATTAGATAATAAGGTATTGGTATTAAATAAATACTATCAGGCGGTTCATGTGACCACCGTACAAAGGGCCATCTGTCACCTCTACAAGGGAACGGCCAGGGTGATCACATCGGACTGGACCACTCATTCCTTTGCCGAATGGGTGAAAGTGTCACAATTCCATAACAACGGACGTTTGATTCACAGCCCCAGCTTTTCTATCGTGGCCCCGGAGGCCGTCATTCTCTCCCGCTTTGATCAGCTTCCCAAGACAGATATTATCTTTACCAGGGCCAACTTGTTTGTGAGGGACGCCTACGCCTGTCAATATTGCGGAAAAAGTGTCCGGGCCTCCAAGGACAGAAGTGTTGACCATGTCATACCCCGCTCCCGGGGTGGAAAGACCATCTGGTCAAACGTGGTCCTCTGCTGCAAGAAGTGCAACCTGAAAAAGGGGAGCAAGACCCTCGAAGAAGCCGGCATGACCTTATTAAAGAAGCCCCATGCCCCGCGCTGGGAACAGTTGCTGATGGAGGAATTCCCCTCCGGCAAGAAAAAGGAATGGAAAAAGTTCCTGGAATTCGCGGGGCTGTTCTAAGACCAAAGCGGGAACATGGACGCCAAGGGGCAAGCGTACCAGCGATTCCGGCAAGACCTTCCACAGATCAAACTCCCGTTTACAAATCCGGCACTGCATTACGCGTCTAACAATCGCTGCTGCAACAGCGTCTGCATGTCACGACGGCCATCGACAATCAGCAGAACATAGACGTTCTTGTCCATGACTCTGTAGATGATGCGGGAGATATTGTAAATGCCGTCAAACTCAGGCGGATGTCCCACTTATTCCCAATTCGTCAAGCACGTTCTGCATGAACGTCCCGCCAGTCCTGCCCAAAGTATAGGACATTAATTATGCAGGAGTCGATAATTAAGATTGATTCTTTGAGTAGTTCATGCAAACATTATCATAGTTGTTCCTCTCTGGAGCTAACTATAAGTTATTCTCATAAAACGAATAATCATATTTCTTCGACCGAAAGTAAAAGCGCTCTCACGCATTACCTAATAGTAGGTCAAGCAGAAAATATGCGTTGTATTTAACCCGGGGTCACAACAAATAAGACCAGTAAATGCTGAAAAGAGTACTTTAGACCTGAATCTCGGACCATAGCTGGGAGGTGTTAGAATGTGTAGTGCAATTTCAGGTAGCGAAACTATCGGACGGGGCTACGATGTTTTTGGAGAGTATGCTAACAATAAATCTGTAAAAGCACCATTGTTTGATTTTGGGCGGAAAATGAAAGCAGAGACCTGGGGACAGAAACAATATGAAATACCAGAATGTATTGATTTCATACCCATGGGGGATACAGATTATCTTCACGTTTATGGCAAAGATATATTTGAATATTACAGTAGTTTTAATTCAACAACAAAAATTGCAGGGAAGTATGCTTTTTTTTCAGGTTCCGTGGAGGTAGGCTTCGATAAAACCCTCTTTCAGTCCAGAGAATATGAATTTGTAACAGTACAGAATGTTGTTCGGGCCTACCGCCTAAGATTACCCGTGCATGTAGGAAATATGGTATTAGAGGAAGCCCGGCAGGATATTGATGCTATGGATCCTGTTGAATTATTCGATAATTATGGGACACATTATTTGGCAGACATCATCATCGGTGGGAGATTGGACTACAACTGCGCTGTTGAAAAGATGACTTTCAAATCTGAAAGCACTCTGACTACCGTTGCAGAGATGAGTTTAAAAAGCGCAATTGGTAATATTTCGGTTACAGACAGTAAGACTTATAAAGAACAAATTAGCAAATTCAATCAAAGATCGATTACCCGCACAAAAACTGTAGGCGGTTTAAAAATACTCGATGTAGAAGGTGAGCCCAATGCAAGGCTCTACGCAGATTGGTTGAAATCGATCGCTGATCAACCGAGATTAATAGAACTCCCTGATGTAAAAAGCCTTATTCCAATCTGGACATTGGTTTCGGAAGGAAAACAGAAACGGACTGATGACCTCAAAAAGGCATTTAGAGAATATGCCAAACAGCGCAGCCTTGGAATTGAAGTAAAAGAAACCAAGAATTTCAATGTGGTTTCCCAGACTCCATCAGCTGTCACCCCCAGACCTCCTTTTATTAAACTTAAAATGAAGCCATGGACCGTTTACCGGCCGATTATTGAAACCGGCTCTGGGTGGTATTGGATTGGCCACTATTCAGGCCCGGAAGATGGTAAGACCGTAATTCTCCAAGAAACCAAACCAGGCTCGCTTGCCAAGCCCATAGATTTTCAAATTGTTTGGACTGACGCTGGTTCCGGCTTTAATTGGGCTTGGTCCTTATGGAAAATTGTTCCGCCCCCCAGATATGTAGCTTTAGGGTATCTTTTCCTTTGCCGGCATAGCAGGACCGGGTGGGAAAAACCGCATGGTTCAGAAATCGAAGGGCTTAGGTGCGTCCATGAAGAACTGGTAAAGAAAGGTAAACTTAACAAAACACCCATTTGGGATGATATCGGCTTCAACGCAAGGGCGCAAACCAGCGTATGGAAAATTGAATCAAAGGATTCTGCAAAAAGCTGGGATGCAGGGACGTTCTATGCGGTAAAGGGGCGTAATTTCCCTGAGGATCCTGACGGCCCGTATTGCCTGGAAAGAGTGGATGAGCAGGAGGAAGATGACTAACTGAAAACGGTCTGGTGAGGACGGGGGGGGCAGGTTTTCATTATAAGATGCAAGGCTCCCTCCAGTGAGAGAGCCTTGCCCCGCTAATTAGACTTTTACGACATTGATTGCCTTGGGGCCTTTCGGGCCCTTTTCAGTATCAAAGCTGACCTTGTCACCTTCGGCAAGGGATTTAAATCCGTCGCCTTGGATGGACGTGTGGTGGACAAAAGCTTCAGTTCCATCATCGTTAGCAATAAAACCAAAACCTTTGCTGTCGTTAAACCATTTCACAGTTCCTTGTGCCATTTCTTTTACCTCCTTTTCTATAAATTGAAATCTCAGAAGGCCTCAACAAAAAAAAGCCACAAAGTCAAAAGTCTTTGTGGCCTCTGTAAACGCAAAAACTTCTAAAATTCCTGAGTGACAATACGATGTTCTGGAATAGTTGTCAAGGGGAAAAATAGAAGGGGAGATTATATTAAAAAAGTCATCCCGCAATTCTTCCTTGTCTATAGACCCTTTTCTATTCTCAGCCGCCGGAGCGTTTCGGTCTGCAGCCCATCTTCTCCAACACTATCATGATCGCGTCACGGTGGTCGCCCTGGATTTCGAGGGAGGTATCCTTAACCGTGCCGCCCGTGCCGAGCCTCGCCTTCAATTGCTTGAGGAGCGCCTCGCTTTCCTCCCGCGGCATCTGTAAGCCCTCGATGACCGTGACGGACTTCCCGCCCCGGCCTTTCCGGTCAAGCCGGACAGTAACCTTCTGCTGCGCGGGACGCAAGCCTGCCTGGAGATTCTTTGCAACGGGGTTCTCCTTCCGGGGGATCGCCTGTTCTGTGGAATACACTAACTTCGATTTTTCGTCGGGCATAGTTTAATTTTAGTACGCGTGGGGTATTTATCCTCCCCCTTTCGCGGAGCGCTTACCCTCTCGACAAATGCCTGTATTTGATGCGGTGGGGCTGGTCTGCGGCAACGCCGAGACGGGCCTTTCTGTCTGCCTCATATTCGGAGTAGTTCCCTCCGAACCAGACCACCTTGCTGTCGCCCTCAAAGGCGAGTATGTGGGTGGCGATACGATCGAGAAACCATCGGTCGTGGCTGATGACCATGGCACAGCCCGCGAAATTCTCCAATGCCTCTTCCAGGGCACGCATGCTGTTTACATCCAGATCATTGGTAGGCTCATCAAGCAGAAGGACGTTGGCCTCCTCCTTCAGCATGCGGGCCAGATGGACACGATTTCTTTCTCCGCCGGACAGCATGGAAACCTTCTTCTGCTGATCACTTCCGGAGAAATTAAAGCGCCCCACATAGGCACGTGAGTTGACCTGCCGTTTGCCGAGCTGAATGACATCCTCTCCACCGGAGATTGCCTCCCAGATGGTCTTATTCGGATCGAGGTCGTCGCGGCTCTGGTCGACATAGGCCAGCTTTACGGTTTCTCCTGTCCTGAGGGTGCCTGAATCAGGCTTTTCCTGGCCGGTGATCATCCGGAAAAGGGTGGTTTTTCCCGCTCCGTTAGCTCCAATGACCCCGACAATCCCGCCTGGAGGAAGGGAAAAGGTCAGGCCTTCCATAAGAATGTTATCGCCATATGCCTTGCTGACGTTTTCGGCATTAATGACTACATTACCCAGACGGGGTCCGGGAGGGATATAGATTTCGAGATCTTTTGACCTCTTTTCGCTATCCTGGGTGAGAAGTTCCTCATAAGAACTGATGCGCGCCTTCGATTTTGCGTGGCGTCCCTTGGGAGACATCCGTATCCACTCAAGCTCGCGCTGAAGGGTCTTCTGCCTTTCGCTCGCGGTTTTCTCCTCCTGCTGCAGGCGGTTTTTCTTCTGTTCCAGCCAGGAGGAGTAATTCCCTTTCCAGGGGATACCCTGTCCCCTGTACAGTTCCAGAATCCACCCGGCGACATTATCAAGGAAATAGCGGTCGTGAGTCACTGCGATGACGGTGCCCGGATAGCCTTGCAGATGGCGCTCCAGCCAGGCCACGGTCTCGGCATCGAGGTGGTTTGTGGGCTCGTCCAGGAGCAGGATGTCAGGTTTCTGCAGGAGGAGTCTGCAAAGGGCTACGCGACGCCTTTCCCCTCCGGAGAGGATATTAACCGGTGTATCGCCTGGTGGACAGCGCAGGGCATCCATGGCCATCTCCAGGCGTGAATCCAGGTCCCATGCGTCCAGCGCGTCCAGCCTTTCCTGCACCTCTCCCTGACGCTCGATAAGCTTGCTCATCTCATCATCCGACATCGGCTCAGCGAATTTTTCATTAATGAGATTGTATTCGTTAAGGGTATTTACTATCTCCTGCACCCCTTCCTCCACAATCTCCCGTATTGTCTTTTTGTCATCCAATTCCGGTTCCTGCGCGAGGAAACCTACGGTGTGGCCGGGGGAAATGGCCGTCTCTCCGTTGAACTCTTTGTCCACTCCCGCAAGGATACGGAGAAGGGAGCTTTTTCCTGACCCGTTGAGACCAAGGACTCCGATCTTTGCCCCGTAGAAATAAGAGAGATAGATGTTTTTCAAGACCGGCTTTTTATCATAATACTTGCTTACCCCGATCATGGAATAAATAACCTTATTCGGTTCATTGCTCATCTGATTCCAAATCCTTTCTTTACAAACCTTGTAATGTTTCCAGCACGTCGAAGCCTATGGAATTTGTAAATATACCATACCGCCCGGACAATGCCTATTATTTCAGTATGCCCAAATCCACCGTCCGCCCTAGGGCAAGACGTCCCGCCAGTCCCCACCCTAATACATTGTCAACTTAGAATCTTAAGGGCGTTCCACATTCCCACACCATCTGTTTTCCCGACTTAAGGAGAACCAGACCGACCGGGCCAGTGCCGAAGCTTATTGCCTTTTAAAGTTTACAGTGCTATAGTTCGATAAAACTTCAGAAGGGGGGAGATACGTGACACAGGCGCTTAAGGTTGATAAATTAATTCTGAACGGTATCAAAATGCTATCAAGCCGGGAAAAAGAGGAAGTGCTCAATTATATAGAGTTTTTGAAAATAAAAGAAGACCACGATTTCATCGAATATGTCAACATGAGAACCAGAGAGGCGATAGAATCTAAAAAAAGGGGGGAGAGGTTTTCTTCATTAAAAGAACTGCAAAACGAATATGCATAAAACCTACCGCCTGGAAATCTCGCCTGCAGCCAAACGGGACCTTAAAAAATTGCCGGGGCCGATCCAAAAAAAGATCGTTTTCGAACATCTTCCAAAAGTAGAGAGGGAACCCTATGTTAGCAGTGAACCACTGATAGGAGCTTTAAAGGGAGAAAGGTCTTACCATTTTGGCAGAAAGCCAGAATATCGGATAATTTATCATATTGAAGACGATCTAATTACCATTACCATTATTGGGACAAGGGAAGGAATTTATAAGAGAGCCAAAAGGCAAAAGAGATAGATTTATCGCAATAATCTAAACTCAACCTGGAAATCCTTGCCCGCGAAAATGGGTTGCAATTAATCGAACAAGGTTTTGTTACTTTTTTACCAGCGTTATATATTGAAGCATCCAGAAGTTACACCCCCAATGGTGGCATAGAAAGAAATAATTATCTATCTACCAAAAAAAGGAACCTCCTGTTAAGAAGAAAGAGTAAGCACCACCAA